>NZ_QSIG01000024.1:0-56396 GCF_003468525.1 Prevotella sp. AM34-19LB
ATCCCAAGGTGGAATCTATGGTTTGAGCTAAAAGAGCATCAAATTGCTCCATAATCGAAAAAATTCCCCCAAAAGGAGTGAGTTTCTCTGATTTAATTTGTATCTTTGCATGTCATATTAGAGTTTTGCTTGTCTTCTTTTCGCAACACTAAGGTAAGTGAAAATTCTGACATGGCAAAATCCTGGGCAACTTTTTGTTGCTCAGGCACTTATAAATAATGTTAAACTATAGTGTTGCGGAATTAAGGGTATAAAAAGAATTGCACCGTAGCAAGAAGCGAACTGCGATATCTGAGATGCCTGCATGTGGATAAGGACGGCAGAAACATCGTAGGTGAAATGGTGGTAAACAAGGCGATAGCGGCAGATGTGCTCGATATTCTCAAAAAGCTATATAAGGCAAAATATCCGATAGAGCGAATGAGGCTTATCGACTACTGGGATGCCGATGACGAGAGGGCGATGAGGGACAACAACTCCTCCAGCTTCAATTTCCGATTCATCTCACATACCAAGACCGTCTCGAAGCATGGCAAGGGACTTGCCGTTGACATCAATACCCTATACAATCCCTATCATAAGCATTTGAAGAATGGCAAGGAAGTGGTAGAGCCAGCTACGGCACGACCTTATCTCGACCGTAGCAAGCACCATACTTACATGATCAGAAAGGGCGATTTATGCTACCGGCTCTTCAAGGAGAAAGGGTTCCGATGGGGTGGCGACTGGAAAAATAGCAAGGATTACCAGCACTTCGAGAAATAAGAACAGAAGAAGGCTATGCTGTTGTTGCTTGAGATTCTGCAACAAATAGCATAGCCTTTATTGTCTAACTGCACTCAATTACCTAACTGTACCAAACAGAATTATAATCTCTGCGGTCATCTTCCTCATTATAGAGGTTCTCATACTCTAGGTTCATAGCCTCGAATTTTTCCTGTGTCTGTTTCATGATAGCCCCTCCTATTACTTTAAGTCAATAAATTCGTTTCTATCTTTTGTATATGCAAAAATAGCAAAAAAATGAATCGATGCTGTCAACTATTCAGAAAACTTTTGTATTTTTGCACCAGAAAGCCATATTTGGCAACATTAAGAACAATTAGAATAAAGAATATGAAGATACTGCATACATTTCGACTCAATCGGGTAAAGTGGCGCCACTGGTTATTGCTGGTACTGCTCCTCCTCGTTACTCTTGCCAAAATGATTCCTCTATGGGGATTCATCTACACCACCCGTATCTATCCGATTATCGGCACACTCCTCTCTCCCATCTCAGGATTTTTTCCTTTTGCCGTAGGCGATATTTTCATCGCTCTCAGCATTGCCTGGGTTATCTTCTATCCCATCTATGAGATAGGATTGAGAAAGAAGCTTGCCAGGCGATACTTCTTCCTGGCAGCGAAGAGAGGCTGTTATCCCAAGAAGAAGGTTGTATTCGGAAGAGTGGCAGAATACCTGCTTTGGGTATATGCCTGGTTCTACATCGCCTGGGGATTAAACTACTCCCAGCCGAATATCTATGACAGAATAGGAATGAAGCCGGTGGAAGTAAGCGAAGCTAAATTCAAGGCATTCGCCTATCAATATGCCGACAGCCTCAACGCTTTAAGCATTTCTTCTGATATTGCCGGGAGTAGCATTTTCTCTGATAGCATCGCAGATGATGGTTTGAAAAATCGGGTGCGGGATGCGATTCTGAAGGAATATAATAAAATAGGTTATAAGGAGGGTATCAATGCACCTTTCAATCAGCATCCTCATGCCAAGACGATGCTATTCACACCCCTCAGTTCGATGTCGGGCGTTACCGGAAGCATGGGGCCTTTCTTCTGTGAGTTCACGCTTAATGGAGATATTCTTCCCCACGATTATCCTGCCACCTATGCCCACGAGTTTGCTCACTTTCTGGGTGTAGCCAACGAGGGTGAGGCGAATTTCTACAGTTACATCGTGTGCACAGTATCGGCAGATAAGCTGGTGAGGTTCAGCGGCTATTACCACATTTTCTTCCACGTACTGAACAATGTTTTCGATATTCTCGGCGAAAAGGAGGGAGAAAGATTCCTGAAACATATCCGTCCCGAGATTATCCAGCGGGCAAGAAACGACCGCCGTTACTGGTTCAGCAAGCGATGCAAGGCATTGGATGCCGCCCAGGATTTCATCTTCGAACTCTACCTCAGGGGCAACCATGTGGCAGAAGGCAGGAAGAGCTATTCAGGCGTCATCGGCTTGATTCTGGCTTGGGAAGAAAAAAAGAATACTCAAGGAAAAGATGAGCAAGGCAGGAAATAAAAAAAAAGCGGTTGATGCAATCTCTGCACCAACCGCCATTCGCATATATCTGATATTATAGAAAGTAATTTTTTAAACTAACATCGTATTTCGCAAGAAATTCTCTATAGGAGAACTACTTATTCTGCATTGGCTGTCCCTGAAATCTTCCAGGTTTTGGTTTACCTGCGTGATTGCCCCTCTTGCGCGGACCTTTCTGAGCAAATCGTTTTCTCATCTGTCGCTCTATCTCATAAACCCGCTGAATCTGCTGCTGTGTCAGGAACTGAGAATACTTCTTGTAGTATTTCTGGCGGATGTTGAGAATCTTCTCGCTCATCTCAAAACGCTGCTTAATCTCCTGCTCTGTCTGAGCATCGGATTTCATTTCCCCCTTCTTGTGATGAGGACGAGGTCCTAATGCCCAAACCTCTTTCTGGAACTGGGTATAGGTGTCGATAAATTTAGAACTGGTCTTGTCATCAAGACCCAAATCGTGAGCAATATATTGTGCCTGCTTTTCAGCCAACTGTTCACGAGAGAGGCGCTGCTTCTGATTAGGCGCCTGTGCACATACACTTGTAGAAACGGTCATCATTGCGACAACCATCATCAAAATACCTAAAATCTTTTTCATAATTCACCTTAATTTATATATTATAGAATCTATTAATTATATTCTTGAATCCGTTTATTCATCAAGAAAGACATCCTCCTGATAAACATTGAGCAAATAAGCCTGATCAGCAGGAGATAACTGAGCGAAAGCCTGATCTACCGCTTGCATCTCATTATCTGCCTGAGATGGCAGAGAAGAATGAGGCGCAGCGAAATCGATGTGGAGTATCAGGAGTACTGCCACCGATGCTGCCACTGCCATTGCAGCCGCCCATATCACCTTCATCAGAGGTCGTTTCTTCGGCTGTATCCTGACAGGTTTCGGTTTGTCATCCTTCACCTGTTCCAGGATATTGGCTTCCATCTCCTTGAAGAATCCTTCTGGCGTTGAGTAAGGCATCCGCTTACCCACCTGGTCGAAGTTGAATTTCCCGGTTTTATTGAAATCAAAATTTGTATCCATATTCTTTTCCATTTTGAATAACCATTAAAAACTCACAGAACTCTCACTTAATCGTTCGAATTCATGTACTTGATAATTTTCTCTTTGGCAAAATGATAGCTTGCCTTGATACTGGTTGGTGTAGAATCCGCAACCTTCGCTATTTCGTCGAACCCGAGTTCATCGTAATACCGAAGGTTGAATGCCAGCTGTTGCTTTGGCGGAAGCGAGAGAATCGCCTTCTGCAGTTTCACCGCCATCTTATCATCGAAGTCGATATAATTATCGGCTGGGACGAGATTGACACCCGTTGATTCTGATTCTATCGAAACCACTTTCTGTTTCCGTTTGCTGATGAGTCGCAAAGCCTCATTGGTAGCGATGCGGTAAATCCAGCTTCTCAGAGAGCAATCGCCCCGATAGTTGCCGAACGAGCGATAGATTCTCACGAAGGTTTCCTGCGAGGCATCCTGTGCATCATCGTGCGAAACTACCAGTCGGCGGATATGCCAATATACGTTTTCCTGATATTTCGCCATCAGCATCCGGAATCCGTTTTCAGGCGATTGCTTCAGCGTTTCCACTATGCCATTGTCATTTATACTCATATTCGTTTATTTTCATGAACGTTACGATTATATGACCATTCTAAATGGGAAAAGTAAAAAGGCGGGATATATTTTTTTCGATACCAGCTTAATTTTTACTCCTCTTTTCTCTTTTAATATCATAGAGAAGAGAAAAAATGGAACTATTCCTCCGGTTTCTCAAAGAAAAAGTATATATTTGCAATCGAATTGCGGATATCAAAAAGATATATCGATATGAAGAAAGAAAAGAATTTAGAAAGTTTATCGGATGATGAGATTCTGCAGGGCTTCAAGGATGCCAATGCCAGAATAGTAAGGGAGTATTACTACGGATACTGCCGGGTGGCTTATTGCATCTACGACAAGCGATATGACCTGCAGCACAAGCCAGGCATGGACTTCTTCTCGCTGGCTCACGAATACTATCTCTATCTCTGCGAACACGACTTCAAGCCTTTGGAAGACAGGAAGCCAAGCATGTCGCTCAAAACATGGATGGTAAACGGCTTCCGGTTCCTGCTGCTGGATAAGTTAAAGGAGGTGGTGAAGGAGCATCGCTTCGAGAGTTTCGAGGCGCGACAGGAAAGCCGCAAGATGCAGTTTGACGTGACCGACAACCAGTTTGAGCACGATCTTTACCAGACGATAGAAGATATCGGCAATTTCTATTATGGCAGAGACAGCAAGAACAGCATCATCCTGAAGATGCTCTATATAGAGGGATTCAGGGGCAAGGACGTAGCCGCACAGTTGGGCATGTCCCATTCAGCCGTCACCCAGCGTTGTCAGAAGATGATGCACGATGTGGTGATTCCTTATTTCAAGAGATACTTCGACGCATCGGAATACGGAAGCTATCTGTCGTTCGCAGAGGAAGACACATCTGTTTCAAGTACTCCTAAGATGTCGATGCCGAGCATGAGTTCTATGCCGAGAATGATGGCAGAATGCATGTGCTGCGAGGAAGCGGCAGATAATGGCAATAACATATTTAATAATAAGAATAATATGGAAGATATGAAGAAGGGAAGAATCACTCCTAGCTGGATTGATTCATTAAAAGAGAACGAGATTTTTGTGTTTGGTAGCAATCTGGCTGGCATGCATGGTGGTGGAGCTGCCCGCATTGCCCGCCTGCATTTCGGTGCCGTCATGGGCAAGGGTGTAGGCTTGCAGGGCCAGAGTTACGCCATCCCTACAATGCAGGGCGGCGTGGAAACCATCCGTCCATACGTGGAGGAATTCATTATCTTTGCCCATCAGCATCCCGAGCTACATTTCCTGGTAACCCCAATAGGTTGCGGCATCGCCGGCTTCGAAGCCGAAGACATCGCCCCATTGTTCAAGAGCGCAAAGAAGATGAAGAACATCAGCTTGCCGGAGAGTTTCTGGGAGGTGATAGAGTAATTTTCTGAAGAAAGAGTGAAATATAGGTTTTGAAAGAAAAAGGAAAAGATCATGCAGAACTTGAAAAAAACTTTAGAATCATTTTCCTTGAGTGAGGATACACGGAGAAAAATTCTGAACGAAGACCACCCATTCGGAAATCAGGGCACCCCATTCATCCCTTCTGAATTCAAGGAAATCGCTCAGATAGCTTTAGCCGGTCACTTCCTGGTAAGTACTGGTATCCAACAGGTAACAGTACAACCCACGTGTGTGGAGTTCTACTATCACGAAGAGGCCGAGGGTGGCATCAAAGACCCCATCGTATATCATCGCAACCCCAAGAATGGTTCTCCCAAGAGCATCTTCAAGTTGGGCATCCTGCACAACCATGTTTCAGGAATCGACATCACGTTCGAGAAAGGCACCCATCCAGAAGATGCCATCAGGGCATCCCTGCTGATACGTGAGTTTTCTGTAGATGGAAATCCACCCGACAGTCGTTCCACCTTATTATATGATATGCTTTATTCGCAAGCCTCCATCTTTGATGGCTTCTCCATCAAATGGGTTGATGGAGAAGAAAAGGTAGAGGTAGAAGCTGATGTGCGCAAGAACGTGGCGAAATATGATGAAAACGGGCAGAAGATGCAAGCAAAAGAGCATCAGGAACTTCTCGACAAAGGGTTCACCCTGACAAAAGACAAGAAGCATATCCAAGACCCACGGCCATGGCAATTTAAAAAGATACAGATATGATAGTAGATAAAGATACGAATCAGGTATTCGTTTCAGAATGGCTTCCAAAGGTTCATCCCGCATTCTTCAGCCATTTTTCGGAGTTACTGAAGAATGCCCACATCAATATGGCTCTGTTATCAAACACAGCCGATATCTGGTGTCGTGACTATATGCCGATTCAACTAGCCGAAGAGGATTTCCTGCAGTATCAGTATTATCCCGATTATCTCACAAAGAAAGAATCAGACAAGCAATATATCACGGATACTAAGAGCGTTTGCAATGCTTTGAAACTACCCAATATCCAAACCACCGATTTGATAATAGATGGCGGAAATGTGGTTAAAGCCCATGATTGCATCATTATGACAGAGAAAGTTTTTCATGAAAACGCTCAATATCCTCAAGCTGAAGTATTAAATGAGTTGGAGAATCTATTTCATTGTGAGGTCATCATGCTTCCATGGGATAAATATGAGAAATATGGGCATGCTGATGGAATAGTGAAACCAATAGACGAGTCACATCTTCTAATGACCAACTATGCTGATTACGACCAGGAACTTGCAGAAGAATTCGAGCGACGGCTTGGCACCCGTTTTCGGATAGAGAAGCTACATTATCATGTGCAGCGAGCAGATAAGCGAAATTGGGCATACATCAACTTCCTGCAAGTTGGCAACAACATCGTTCTGCCAGCTATCAATACAGAAGAGGATGAGCAAGCTATGGAGCAAATAAAAACATACTATCCATCATGTAATATCTACCAGTTGGATAGTGAAGAGATCATTAAACAAGGCGGAGCCTTGAATTGTATAACTTGGAATATTAAAAAATAATTATTATGGAGCACCAGCATAATCCTGTGTCAAGCATAGATATTATTCTAAACTGGATTTACTGGTGCGTCCAAAAATCCTATTCTTCATTATCTATCGCCAGAAAACAAAAAGCTATGTTTCCACTGCTTCAAGAACCAGTTCTACATCTTCTAGTCCATTATCAATGAAATCCACCCTTATATTCCCGATTAGATATTTGGCATATTTATTATCCTTATACTGTTCAAGGAAAAGAACCATATCTTTGGCTGTTCGTTTCAATCCCCAACTGCCCCAATCAAGTTGCTTACACAACGGATTGTCCACCAAGTCCCAGTAGATTACATTGCCTCCCTCCAAATATTCATACGGAACGTTCTTTCCATAAAGCAACGTAGGCATATAGCCATTCCAATTGCCTTCTTTGTCAAAATCAAATGCCTTGTCATGTGCAAGACCAATATAAACATCCTTATACATACAAATAATATTAATTCGTAACTATACACATATAACAAATGTATTGCCTAGTGATAAACTGTATGACACTTAACATTTTGTTTGGCGCAATTCGCACAGCAATTATTGCCATCATTTATAAAACTAGGACATTTATGAGATGGTACGTTCTTTATTTCTCCTCAAAATAACTACCCGCTTCCATCTTGCAATCCATCGCACGGCATCTGTTGTAGCGCTCTCGGGCTCTGTTTTCTCTTGCAAACATCGCCTTGGTGCCAGCCTCATCTTCCGAGAACTGAAGGTGGTTGTCGATACCCATATCCTGAGCGATGTTCTCCACATCAAGATCATCGGTGCCGATGAAGGTAAAGGTCCAGTTCTGCTTCTTCAGCTTCTCTATGAGGTTCTTGATCATCTTCAGATCATACTCCTCGCTGCAGTTCTCCTCACCATCCGTAATGATGGTTACCAGCACGCTGTCATCCTCGGTGGTCAGGGCGTTGATCTTGGCGATACCCATACCGATGGCATCATAAAGAGGGGTTCCGCCACATGGGTTGTAATCCCTGGATTTCAAAGGGTTGGCATGGCTGGCAGACACATTATCATAAAACAGCTTCTTGTGGGTGCTGTCGAAGGTGATGAGCGTTACACGCTGCTCCATATTCTGATGCGTCTTCTGCATTTTCTGAATCGTGGTCAGGGTCTCGTTGATGCCCACCAGTGCCTGGTGCTCAATGATGCTCATGCTGCCACTCTCATCTACTACCAAAAGATTGAATACTCGTTTCGTAACTTGTTTCTCCTATTTATTTTAATTGTTCAACATAATTTTATAAGCAAGAAGAACTATTCCCTGCTTCTATTTATCCCTTTAAAGAAAGAATAGAGGGAAAAATTAAGAAAAGGTACAAAAAAATTTGCTTGTATCGTTATTTTTTGTAATTTTGCAGAAAATAAGGAATAAGCGTATGAACAATATGAAATATCCGATAGGCATACAGAGCTTTGAGAAAATCATCACAGAAGGATATCTTTATATAGATAAGACTCAGATGATTTATGATATGGTAGAAAATGGCAAGATTTACTTTCTGAGTCGTCCCAGACGATTTGGAAAGTCACTCCTCGTTTCTACACTTGAATGCTATTTCCAAGGAAGAAAAGAACTGTTCAAGGGCCTAGCCATTGATAATTTGGAAACCGACTGGAAGCAATATGCGGTATTCCACCTTGACTTCAACGGCAAGGATTTCACACAAGCAGGTCAGCTGGAGAAGACGCTGATTGATTTCGTTGAATCGCAGGAAGCCATCTACGGCAAAGCTCCCTTTGCTTCCACCCTCGGTGACAGATTCATTGGCGTTCTGAGAAATGCCCACGAAAAAACAGGACTTCGCGCCGTTGTCCTTATTGATGAATACGACAAGCCTCTGCTAGACGTATTGGATTCTACACTGAAAACAACCGATGCAGATGGCAACGAGCGACGGTTGGAAGATAGGCATCGGGAAATTCTGAAAGGTTTCTACAGTGTATTCAAGGCTGCCGATAAAGACCTGCAATTCGTTCTGCTTACAGGAGTTACCAAATTTTCGCAAGTAAGCGTATTCAGCGGTTTCAACCAACCCGAAGACATCAGCCTTTCTGCCCACTTCGATACGCTTCTCGGCATCACTGAAGACGAGTTGCGCTCTACCTTTTCACAGCAAATCGCAGAAATGGCTGAGGAATATGATGTTTCAAAGGAAGAAATACTGATAAAACTGAAACGCCAGTTTGACGGCTACCATTTCAGTCGCAGGATGCGAGGCGTATATAATCCTTTCAGCATCTTGCGTGCCTTCAAGGAAATGCTCATCGACGACTATTGGTTCCAAACGGGTTCACCCAGCTATCTGGTTCGCCTGCTAGCTCATAGCGATGAAAACATCAACGAACTGGTGGGAAAATATTATCCTACCAAGGATTTCGACGACTATAAGGCAACCATAGAACGCCCTTTGCCAATGATATATCAAAGCGGATATCTGACCATCAAGGGTTGGTCAAGGAATACCAATTCCTATCTGTTGGATTTTCCGAACGATGAAGTGAGAAGGGGATTCATCAGTTTGCTGGCAGCAGATTATCTGAAGCCAAAGGTTTCACCTGACTCCTGGGTTCTACAGGTAATCGAAGCTTTGGGAAAGGGAGAATGCGAAAAGTTGCATCAACTGATGGTTTCTTTCTTCGCCAGTATCCCTTATTCACAGCGAAGAAAAGATGATGAACGTGAGAAGGAGCGTTATTTCCAATATACGTTCTATCTGGTATTGAGGATGATCAGCTCCTATACCATCTTCATTGAAAAAGAACAGAGCGAAGGAAGAGTAGATTGCATCATAGAAACTCCTCTATACATATATATATTTGAGTTTAAGAGGGATGGAAGCGCAAGAGAAGCGCTCCTGCAAATCGATGATATGGGATATGCCCGGGAATATTTATCTGATAAGAGAAAGATATTCAAAATAGGATGCAGTTTCTCATCAAAAACAGGAACAATAGATGATTGGGGAGAGAACTGACTCTCTCCCCAATCGCATTTTACAAATTAGGTCAGTTCATATATTTATATAAGGAGATGAAAGAAATATTGATAGTAAGCATCGGCAGCTTCTTCGGGGGCGGCATGAGATATTGGATTTCAAAGATGGTGCAATCCTGCACGGTGATTGCCTTTCCGTTCGGAACCATGGCGGTGAATGTGGCGGGATGCCTCATCATCGGGTTTCTCTCGGGATTGAACTGGAGAGAAGGGGGAGGGATGTCGCCATCTGCCAAACTGCTGCTCACCACGGGCTTCTGCGGAGGATTCACCACCTTCTCTACCTTCATGAACGAGGGGGCGGGATTGATGAAGGAGGAAAACTACCTCTATATGATGCTCTATCTCTTCGGAAGTCTAGCACTGGGACTTATCGCCGTACTCGCCGGCCATTATCTGGCGAAAATTATCGCATAAAATACAGAAGAGAACAGAAAGAAGAACCCGGATTATCGCATAAAATACAGAAGATAGGATTCCATCAGATGAAGAAATGATGAAAATTCTATCTTTTTTATTATTTTATATTTTCAAAATGCCTTAATTACGAAATTTATTCGTAAATTTGCAGAAAATAATCTGCACTCGACAATTTGAAAGCAAGCTTTCATTGTACTCGTTTGCTTAATTTTTGCACCAATGAATACATTAGATACAAACAATATAAAATGGAGCGAGAATGTAATCATCGCTGACGCCGATTATATCGACCGAGTGGCTTTCGACCTGATAGTCAACTTCGAACGAATGATCAACCGACGCATCCAGCCAGCAGACATGGCACAATGGGCAGTCTGCATTGCCCTTGACGGAGGTCTGAGAGAGGGCGAGCACGAGACACAAGTTGTGCTTATCCACGACAAGCAGTCGATGGCGATGAAGAACTTCCGCCCTTCTAACTACGAGAAAGACCTGAACGCACATGCTTTCAAGGATGATAAGCTGGGAGAATTCTTCATCTCTTCATATCCTACAGAGGAGAAGATGGTGGGAAAGGATCAATTCCTCGTAGAAGCGGCACGCATCGTATGCAACGCCAAGGAGGTGAAAAGGGTGATGGTGATTCCGAACTCAGAAGATGGAGATGCCTACGACCAGCTGAGAGATATGCTGAGAAAGGTGGAGGATGACGACAAGCGCATCACCCTCTTCGCCATGCAACCCATGCCGGGAGGAAACTTCCGACAGGAGATTCTGGGTTATTCACTCATGAATGCCTTGGGTATTTCTGCAAATGAAATAAAATAAACACAAAAATAACAAACATAAAAAAACAAGATTATAAATGAGTAGAGTACTTATGATTGGCGCTGGTGGCGTGGCTACCGTGGCTGCCTTCAAGATCGTCCAGAACCAGGACGTTTTCACCGAGTTTATGATTGCTAGCCGTCGCAAGGAAAAGTGCGATAAGCTGGTTAAGGATATCCATGCCAAGGGCTACAAGATGGATATTCAGACAGCTGAGGTGGATGCCGACGACGTTGAGCAGTTGAAGGCTCTTTTTAATAGCTATAAGCCTGAGCTTGTCATCAACCTTGCTTTGCCTTACCAGGATCTCACCATCATGGATGCCTGTCTGACTTGCGGTTGCAACTATATGGATACCGCTAACTATGAGCCAAAGGACGAGGCTCACTTCGAGTACTCTTGGCAGTGGGCTTATAAGGATAAGTTCGAGCAGGCAGGTCTCTGCGCTATCCTCGGCTGCGGTTTCGACCCAGGTGTTTCCGGCATCTTCACCGCATACGCTGCCAAGCATCACTTCGATGAGATTGAGGTGCTCGACATCGTGGATTGCAACGCCGGAAACCATCACAAGGCTTTCGCTACCAACTTCAACCCAGAAATCAATATCCGCGAGATTACCCAGAAGGGACTCTGGTATAAGGATGGAGAATGGATTGAAACCGACCCTCTGTCTATCCACAAGCCTCTCACCTACCCTAACATCGGCCCTCGCGAGAGCTATCTGATGCATCACGAGGAGTTGGAGAGCCTGGTGAAGAACTACCCTACCATCAAGGAGGCACGTTTCTGGATGACCTTCGGTCAGCAGTATCTCACCTACCTCGACTGCATCCAGAACCTCGGTATGAGCCGCATCGACGAAATCGAGTACGAAGCTCCATTGGCAGATGGTTCAGGCAAGACAGCCAAGGTGAAGATTGTTCCATTGCAGTTCCTCAAAGCAGTATTGCCTAACCCACAGGATCTCGGCGAGAACTATGATGGCGAAACATCTATCGGTTGCCGCATCCGTGGCAAGAAGGATGGCAAGGAACGTACCTACTACGTATATAACAACTGCAAGCACCAGGAGGCTTACAACGAGACAGGCATGCAGGGCGTAAGCTACACCACCGGTGTGCCAGCCATGATTGGTGCGATGATGTTCCTCAAGGGCATCTGGAAGAAGCCAGGCGTATGGAACGTAGAGGAGTTCGACCCAGACCCATTCATGGAGCAGTTGAACAAGCAGGGATTGCCATGGCACGAGGTGTTTGATGGCGACTTGGAGATTGATTAAACTTTAAACATAAAAAAATATGGCAAAAGAGATAGAAGAGGGCAAACTGACCCCCAACGAGGGAAAACTGAAAGCCCTCCAGGCAGCCATGGCGAAGATTGAGAAAGACTTCGGCAAGGGCTCTATCATGAAACTCGGCGATGAGCACGTCGAGAATATCGAGGTAATTCCTACGGGCAGTATCGCTCTCGACAATGCATTGGGCGTAGGCGGTTATCCTAGGGGACGTATCATCGAGATCTATGGTCCTGAATCTTCTGGTAAGACTACATTGGCCATCCATGCCATCGCAGAGGCTCAGAAGGCTGGTGGTATTGCTGCCTTTATCGATGCCGAGCATGCTTTCGACCGCTTCTATGCTGCCAAGTTGGGCGTGGATGTGGATAACCTGTGGATTTCACAGCCAGACAATGGTGAGCAGGCATTGCAGATTGCCGATCAGCTGATTAGCTCAGCTGCCGTAGATATCGTGGTAGTTGACTCTGTAGCTGCCCTGACACCTAAGAAGGAAATCGAGGGCGACATGGGCGATAACGTGGTAGGTCTTCAGGCACGATTGATGAGCCAGGCACTCCGCAAGCTCACTTCTACCATCAGCAAGACCAATACTACCTGCATCTTCATCAACCAGTTGCGCGAGAAGATCGGTGTGATGTTCGGCAACCCTGAGACAACTACCGGTGGTAACGCCTTGAAGTTCTATGCATCAGTGCGTCTGGACATCCGCAAGGCAACAGCCATCAAGGACGGCGAGGATGTGGTAGGTAATCTGGTTCGCGTGAAGGTAGTGAAGAACAAGGTGGCTCCTCCTTTCCGCAAGGCGGAGTTCGACATCATGTTCGGCGAAGGTATCAGCCGTGCCGGCGAGGTATTCGGTTTGGCAGTAGCCAACGGCATCATCGACAAGAGCGGCAGCTGGTACAGCTACGGCGGTTCAAAGCTCGGACAGGGTGCAGATGCCTGCAAGGCATTGCTCAAGGATAATCCTGAGCTTCTCGACGAGCTGGAGGCAAAGGTTCGTGAAGCACTCGCTGCCAAGGATCAGAAATAAAACTCAGATGAAATAAAACTCAGATAAGGTAGATTACACCTTATTATATATAGGGACATTATCTGGAAGAAAGAGTTCTCTATAAACGAAATAGGAATCAAGATATGAGGAATGCGACATTTTATCGCTTCTTTTATCTTGATTCCTTTTATTTTGTCAGTACCTGGCTGACAGCTTGTCAGCCATAATCAGCAAAACACAGAAAAAAACAGCCAAATCCTGCAAAAAATTCCCTTGGCACGCGCTTTGTTTGTCAGGAAGCGTGAACGCTGAGTTCAGGAGGTTCCCGACAGATGCATATCTTCGGCAGACTTCCCCGAAGGCGGCGATTCATGAGATAAATAACATATTAATAACGAAAAAATAAAAAAAAGATATAATCATGGGAAAAGTAATTGGAATTGACTTGGGTACCACAAACAGTTGTGTTGCCGTTTTCGAAGGTAGCGAACCAGTTGTAATCGCTAACAGTGAAGGTAAGCGTACTACTCCATCAGTAGTAGGTTTCGTTAAGGATGGTGACCGCAAGGTAGGTGATCCTGCTAAGCGTCAGGCCATCACAAACCCTAAGAACACTGTATATTCTATCAAGCGTTTCATGGGTGAGACATACGCTCAGAGCCAGAAGGAAGCTGAGGCAATGCCTTATACAGTAGTAAACGAGGGTGGTTATCCACGTGTTGAAATCGAGGGTCGCAAATATACTCCACAGGAGATTTCTGCAATGGTTCTCCAGAAGATGAAGAAGACTGCAGAGGATTATCTCGGACAGGAGGTTACAGATGCAGTAATCACAGTTCCTGCTTACTTCTCTGACTCTCAGCGTCAGGCAACTAAGGAGGCTGGTCAGATTGCAGGTTTGAACGTTCAGCGTATCGTAAATGAGCCTACAGCTGCAGCTTTGGCTTACGGTGTTGACAAGGCTAACAAGGATATGAAGATTGCCGTATTCGACTTGGGTGGTGGTACATTCGATATCTCTATCCTGGAGTTCGGTGGCGGCGTATTCGAGGTACTTTCTACCAATGGTGATACTCACCTGGGTGGTGATGACTTCGACCAGGTAATCATCAACTGGTTGGCTGATGGCTTCAAGGCTGAGGAAGGCGTAGATCTCCGCAAGGACCCTATGGCTATGCAGCGTTTGAAGGAAGCAGCTGAGAAGGCTAAGATTGAGTTGTCTAGCTCTACATCTACAGAAATCAACTTGCCTTACATCACAGCCGTTGACGGTATGCCAAAGCACTTGGTTAAGACTTTGACCCGTGCACAGTTCGAGCAGTTGGCTCACAACCTGATTCAGGCTTGCTTGGTACCTTGCCAGAATGCCGTTCGTGACGCTAAGCTCTCTACATCAGATATCGACGAGGTTATCCTGGTTGGTGGTTCAAGCCGTATCCCAGCCGTTCAGACACTCGTTAAGAACTACTTCGGCAAGGAGCCTTCTAAGGGTGTTAACCCAGATGAGGTTGTTGCAGTAGGTGCAGCTATCCAGGGTGCCATCCTGAACAAGGAAGAGGGTGTTGGCGACATCGTATTGCTTGATGTTACTCCATTGACTCTTGGTATCGAGACCATGGGTGGTGTAATGACCAAGCTCATCGAGGCTAACTCTACCATCCCTTGCAAGAAGAGCGAGGTATTCTCTACAGCTGCTGATAACCAGACAGAGGTTACCATCCACGTATTGCAGGGTGAGCGCCCAATGGCAGCTCAGAACAAGAGCATCGGCCAGTTCAACCTTACAGGTATCGCTCCAGCTCGTCGTGGTGTTCCTCAGATTGAGGTTACCTTCGATATCGATGCCAACGGTATCTTGAACGTATCAGCTAAGGATAAGGCTACAGGTAAGGAGCAGAGCATCCGCATCGAGGCTTCATCTGGCTTGAGCGAGGACGAGATCAACCGCATGAAGGCTGAGGCAGAGCAGAACGCTGCTGCTGATAAGGCTGAGCGCGAGAAGATTGACAAGATGAACCAGGCAGACAGCATGATCTTCACCACCGAGAACTTCCTGAAAGATAACGGTGATAAGATTCCTGCAGACAAGAAGCCAGGCATCGAGCAGGCATTGCAGCAGTTGAAGGATGCTCACAAGGCAGGTGACGTTGCAGCCATCGATTCAGCCATCAACAACTTGAACACCGTAATGCAGGCTGCTTCTCAGCAGATGTACCAGGGCGGTCAGCAGGCAGGTCCTCAGGGTGCACAGGGCGGTCAGCAAGCACAGGGTGCTAACGATGGCGCTCAGGATGTTCAGGATGCAGACTTCGAGGAAGTTAAGTAATATAACACACTCGTAACTTAATAGGAATAAGGCGTGCAAAGCTCAGAAATGAGTTTTGCACGCTTTTTTTGTGTCCTACAGAAAGAGAGTGGAAGTTTTTTGGCGGCTTTATGATTTTTTATAGATTCATTTGTCGCTAATTCGCTGGAAATATGTATATTTGCAAGTTATGAAAGCTAGAAGCTGTATTAAGAAAGGGTAAAATAATAAAAGAAGGAAAGGAAACAGGATATGGCAAAGAAAAGACCGCAGGTAGCTCTGGTTTATGATTTTGACGGGACATTATCTCCCGGCAATATGCAGGAGTTCGGATTCATCCAGGCAACCGGAAAGACGAAGGAGGAATTCTGGGATAAAAACCGGAAGCTTGCCGTGGGCAAGGATGCCAACGGTATCCTCACCTATATGTACATGATGCTGGATGAAGCAAAGAAGAACCATATCTCACTCACCCGCGAATCCTTCCAGAGCTTCGGCAGGAATGTGGAACTCTTCCGTGGCGTGAAGCAATGGTTCTCGTTCATCAACGAATACGGTGCAAGCATCGGATTAGAGATCAAGCACTACATCAACTCCTCGGGATTGAAGGAGATGATAGAGGGCACACCCATCGCCCACGAATTCGAGAACATCTATGCCTGCTCGTTTCTCTATAATGAGGATGGCATCGCCTACTGGCCAGCCGTAGCCGTGGATTATACCACGAAGACGCAGTTTCTCTTCAAGATCAACAAGGGCATCCGACAGGTGAGCGACAACAGCAAGGTGAACCAGTATATTCCTGATAACAAGCGCCCCATCCCTTTCGCGCGAATGATCTATTTCGGGGATGGAGAAACCGATGTGCCCTGCATGAAGATGGTGAAGGAGCACGGCGGCCATTCCATTGCCGTATATGATACGCCCCAGAAGGAGGCAATGGCTTGCCAGCTGGTGAAGGAGGGACGAGTGAACTTCATGTGCACGGCAAACTACAGCAAGGGAAGCGTGATGAACATCATCGTGAAGCGAATTCTGGATAAGATCAAGGCGGATTTCGAATTCGACAGATTGATAGAGGTGAACCAGAAGAAGGCGTGGAAGTGATGAGGGATGGCGGCTTGACTAGAGGAAGGAGGACAGGCAATGGATTTTGCTGAAACGCTGAAAGAAGAAAAAGAAGAAAGAAATATAAAATACATCAATAAATAATTAATGGGAAGAAACAAATACTCAGCAGGAGAAATCAAGGAAATAGGAAAGTTGCTGCGCCTGAAGAATGCCGGCAACCGTTTGCAACAGAAATTGATACGCCACGACCTCGCGTGGACTATGAATTCAACATCTCTGACTTCAATGAGCCGGGCAAGGCTTTCGGCGAGGAGGAACTGCAGGATGCCATCAAGCGTGGTGCTATCCAGATTCTCGACGATGCCACCATCGAAGCCATGAAGGCGAAACGTGCAAGAGACAAGGCACGTGATGAGGCAGAGAAGCAGAAGGATGCCATCGCCAGCGGTGAGCAAACCGACTGGCAGGAGGCAATGAAGCAGTGGAACGAATGGGAAAGTTCTAAAGAAAAATAAATGTTAGAATCGAATTCCGAAGGAAATTCCGAGATAATGAATTCCGAAAGAAATTCCGAGGATTTATTGAATTATAAATAAGATAGAAACAAAAAAGAAATATGGCTAAAGTATTGATCAAGACTTCAGAGGGCGACATCAAGGTGCGCCTCTATGACGAGACTCCTCAGCATCGTGACAACTTCCTGAAGTTGGCAAAGGAGGGATATTTCGATGGCACACTCTTCCACCGTGTCATCAAGGATTTCATGATTCAGGGCGGTGACCCGGATAGCAAGGGTGCTCCTAAGGGCAAGATGCTGGGCACGGGCGGACCTGACTACACCATCCCTGCCGAGTTTGTTTATCCACAGCTCTTCCACAAGCGTGGTGTCTTGAGTGCTGCCCGTTTGGGCGATGAGGTGAACTCAGAGCGTGAGAGCAGCGGAAGCCAATTCTATATCGTTTGGGGAAAGACCTACAAGCAGAACGAGCTGAAGCAGATGGAGAAGCAGATGGGTATGCAGATGGAGCAGAACATCTTCAACCAGCTTGCCAAGGAGCACCATGATGAGATTATGAACTTCCGCCGCAACCGCGACCGAGAGGGCTTGATGAAGCTTCAGGATGAGCTGGTGGATGAAACCAAGAAGCGCTGCAAGGAGCAGGGTTACCCTAAGTTTACCGAGGAGCAGCAGAAGGCTTACACCGAGGTGGGCGGCACCCCATTCCTCGACAACCAGTACACCGTTTTCGGCGAGGTAGAGGAAGGCCTTGACGTAGTAGAGAAGATTCAGAACTGCGAAACCATGCGCGGAGATAGACCTAAGGAGGATATCAGCATGGAGATTTCCATTATAGAGGAGTAAAGGCTTTAAGTAGCTTCAACAAGATGACCGTATGGTATGACGGTTTGACCACTCCTACCGATTTCGCCACTGGTTTCCCAATCCACGAGGAGGATACGGAGATGAAGACCTTCGCCAAGGATTACGTAAGCTATGCCGAATGGCAGATTCGCATCAAGGATTACTTGGATGCCCGAAAGATGCCACTAAAAATTGAGATTAGATAGAAAATCTATAAGTGAAACTCCGAAACTCTTACGCTGAAGGTGTTTCGACAAAAGTATAAAATAAAGGAGTGAGCTTCATCCCAGAGAGCTCACTCCTTTTTAAGTATTAACCAAAAACTAACCTATATTAAACCTAATACTAAATAAACCTAAAAACCAAAAAACTTAAATCTGCTGCAAAATTACGCATATTTCCTTTATGATACAAGTCTATGGGGGCAAAAGGTGGATTTTCTGCCAAGCAGAAAGCAGCATATTCACTGACTATCAATACATTTAGCATTACCATTCAAATACAGAAAGTGGAACAAGATGAAGAGAGACAAAGAGAGAATTACCAAATAAAGTGAGAACACAGAGCGATAATTAGCACTCCAAGGCTTCCACTTTTTACAGCACACTATTTATAGACAGTTGCCTCATATTCAACCAATTAGAAACAACTTAAAGCAACACAATCCACCATTCCATCACATAGGCTATGAGAAACGAAAAACAATCTATACCTTTGTGACAAGAAATCAAAACAATAGCATTATCAACTTCTAAACGAATAACAACAACATGAAAAGAAGAAACTATCTCATGGCACTATTTATGCTGACTATCGGGACGGCAAATGCCAGCAACTTTGTAACCATCAAGGGCGAGAACCTGATGGATGCCAACGGCAAGAAGCTATACATCGTGGGCACCAATCTGGGCAACTGGCTTAACCCCGAGGGCTACATGTTTGACTTCAAGAAGACCAACTGCGAGTGGATGATCAACGACATGGTCTGCGAGTTGGCAGGTCCCGACTTTGCCCGTGAGTTTTGGCAGGCATTCAAGGACAATTACATCACCGAAGCCGACATCGCTTACATCAAGCAGACGGGAGCCAACACCATCCGATTGCCTTTCAATTACAAACTCTTCACCCGTGAGGATTACATGGGAAAAAATGATGAGACTGAAGGATTCAAGCAGATGGACAAGGTGATAGATTGGTGCCGCAAATACGACCTACACCTCATTCTGGATATGCACGATTGCCCTGGCGGTCAAACAGGCGACAACATCGACAATGGTCATGGATACCCATGGCTCTTCGAGAGCGAGTCTAGTCAGCAGCTATTCTGCCAGATATGGCAAAAGATAGCCAGCCGCTACAAGGACGAGCCCGTTATCTTGGGCTATGAACTGATGAACGAGCCTATCGCCACCATGTTTAGCGACTCCTTGCGAGCAGCCCTCAATGCCAAGTTGGAGCCCCTCTATAAGCGAGCTACCAAGGCTATCAGAGAGGTAGACCAGAACCACATCATCCTGCTGGGCGGTGCACAATGGAACGGCAACTTCGAGCCTTTCAGCGACTGGAAGTTTGACAATAAGATTATGTACACCTGCCATCGTTATGGAGGAGAGCCTACCAAGGCAGCCATACAGAGCATCATCGACTTCCGCGACAAGATCAAATTGCCAATGTACATGGGCGAGATAGGTCACAATACCGACCAGTGGCAAGCCGACTTCTGTGCCACCATGAAGAAAGCCAACATCGGCTACACCTTCTGGCCTTACAAGAAGATAGATGGCAGTTGCATGATGGGCATCAAGAAACCAGCCGACTGGGATAGCACCATCGTGAAGTTTGCCGAGGCAGACCGCAGCAGCTTTGATGCCATCCGCAAGGCTCGCCCAGACCAAGAAAAGGGCAAGAAACTCCTGATGCAGTTCGTGGAGAATGCCAAGAAAGAGAATTGTATCCCACAGAAAGGCTATATCAAGTCAATGGGACTAAAGGCTGAATAAGCAGATTTCTAGAAAGACAAAGGCTGAATAAGCCCATATATATTTCTAACTAACTTTTCATCAACTACAAAATCCCCGAAGCTCTTGTGAAAGAACTCCGGGGATTATTATTGTTTCTCCTAGGGAGATTGTCGCTTCTCCCAAAAATCATGATTATTTCTTCTGGAATACTCTGACGTAATCCACTTCCATTGTAGCAGGGAGAGCAGTCTCATCCACTCCATTCATGCCGCCCCAACTACCGCCCCAGGCAAGATTGAGAATCACATAGAATGGCTTGTTGAATGGCCATGTAGCTACATTGCCCTTGCCATCATTATCGAATGAGAGCAACTTCACGCCATCCACGTATGTGGTGATATGATCCTCCGCCCACTCCAGGCGATAGACATGGAATCCATCCTCCGCGCCCTCGGTTAGACGCTCAGCTGTCTTCTGGGTATTCATCACATGATTATACGATTCAGTGTGGAGCGAAGAAGAAGTGCGATTAGGGTTCACACCCACCTCTTCCATGATGTCTATCTCACCACACTTAGGCCATGGATTGGCACCGAAGTCATTATTGCAAGGCATCATCCAGAAGGCAGGCCATGTGCCTTTACCTTTAGGCAATTTGATGCGAGCTTCGAAGATACCGTAAAGCCAGCCCTGGGTTTCGTGAGCATATACGCGCCCCGAATAAATCTTGCCGTCGCTGCCCTTGAAACAGTTGATGTAAAGCCGGTTATCAGCAATTTCTGTTACGCGTTTGCCATCAGCAGAGCCATTCACATAGTTCTGAAGTTCATTGTTCACCCAGCCCGACTTCTGCACCTCATGACGCCAGTCGGTACTATTCAACTCTGAGCCTTCATTAAACTCATCATTCCAGACCAGTCTGTAACCTTCCGGAATCACCATTTCGCCCCCTTCAATAGGAGTAACCTGTTTTCCTGCCTGATGCACTGGCACCGATACCTTCTTATTCTCTAATGAAATCTCGACACTTCCGTCAAGAGCTACAGACGATTTATTCTCTTCCACATCTACAGTTACCATACCCATAGCTTTGTTATTACCACTGGCACTCACTTTAAACCAAGGGTATACATTTGTCGTAGGACCTTCTCCAGGGAAGGATGCTCTCGCCTCCCAACCTCCTTCAGAAGCCACTACCATGATTTTATAAGTACCGCCTTTGGCAGGAACATCGATGCTCGTAGGAGAGCAGGCTATCGTTATCTCTCCATTGACGTCAGACGAACTACTGCTGCAAGAAAGCAGCATGAACGAAAGGAGGAAGGAAAATATTTTCAAGAATTTCATGTCATTTAAAATTTAGAAAGGGGGCCACTCCTACTTATTCATAGGAGCAGTCCCTGTATAATTCTATATAAACCTATAAAACCTAAAGCCTATTTCACAATCAAAACGATATCACTAATGGTAATCTCTGTATCAACAGGCGCACCAGCGAAGTCCATAACAAGCTTCACTTTCTCCATATCACCTGCCTTACTACCTTGGATAGTCGCATTGTCATAACGAACCACATATTCACCATTAACGTTCTGATACATATCAGCAAACAAATAGCTGTCATCATTACCTGTGTCACACAACTTAAATGTTGCTAAAGGCAACTTAGCTGTAGTAGTAACCTTGCAAGAGAAATCCACCTTCTGGCCCATCTTAATAGATATAGGAGCCTCTGTTAATGCCCACTGTGCATGCCATTGTTCAGCTGGAGTTTCAACTGGGATAACAATTGTATGCTTACTGCCCTTATGGGTGATAACCGGAGAACAATCTATAGCTCCCCAACCTGCATCGCCAAACCAATTGGTATTTACAAACGATTGAGCCTCATCCACAGCCTTCCAAAGGTTGCCCGCTGTATTGTAGTCGAATGGCACCTTCAATTCTACAGGAACCACAGTACCATCATCGTTGGCATGATCTTTCAATACCAGGCTCTCTATCATGATTTCATCGCCAGCTTTGTTGCCAC
Organism: Prevotella sp. AM34-19LB; assembly: GCF_003468525.1. Lineage (NCBI taxonomy): Bacteria > Pseudomonadati > Bacteroidota > Bacteroidia > Bacteroidales > Prevotellaceae > Prevotella > Prevotella sp. AM34-19LB. The sequence continues at coordinate 22,205 of NZ_QSIG01000024.1, forward strand.
CAAAATCGAAGACAATCTTCAAGTTTGAGATGTCCACACCGTCGAGGTCAGAGCCGAAGAGACATTTTGGTTCACCTGCTTCCAACTTTATGTCTTTATCCATCAAGATAGCATCATCATCGTCTGTTTGGCAGAGCTTAACCTTCACACCACCATGTCCCAAGTTTGATGTCAAGATGACAGAGAAATCGTAGTGCTTGTCGGCAGAAGTAGAGATACCTAAGTTGGTGAAAGGAACCTGAGCTTGCCAACGATCGGTAGTTGCCTCAGGGAGCTTCAATGTATAGCATCCCTTGCTGTAGCTACAAACCGGGTCAGCAATTTGGCTCCATCCTGGAGCATAATAGCCAGCAGAAGGTTTTTCAGGGAAGGTAATTTTCTTGAAGAGATTAAACTCACTATCCTCTACGAAACCTGCGAAGCCATTCATCTTGGTTTTCTCCACCGTGAATTGCTTCTTCACAGACTCCTTACTGATACCATTGCGATTCTTCACAAAGCACTCCACATCATAAGTACCCTTCTTGCGATAATACTTGCTCAATGTATAGTCTGAAGAATAAGCACCATCAATTACCCAAATTGGGGTGATGCCCTCTGTTGAGTTAAAACTGAAATTAGCTGTATTGATGTCTTGATCAACACTGATATTGAAGTTGTCAGCATAATCAGCAATGTTAGGCAATTCGCCATTGGCACCTCTAAAATCTTCTGGGGAGCATGCTCCTAGCAGAAAGGCTGCCAGGAATGCAAATGCTGAATGACATAATATCTTTTTCATAATCGTTACCATTTTAATGTATTAGTAATTGTTTTGTACCAATGCTGGGTCTGAGTCAAGCTCTGCCTGAGCAATTGGGATATACTTCTTAGATTCTGTCCAAGAATTGGTACGATAGCCATACTCATCTGGTACCAATACGCTGGCAGCCTTGCCTGTACGAACCAAGTCGAAGTAACGCTTGCCCTCACCTACGAACTCCAAATGGCGCTCATTGATGACATCGTCCACTGTCACTGCACCAAGTTCTGCAATGCCGGCACGGCGACGAATAATATTCACGTAATCCTTAGCCTTGGTTGCATCGCCACCAGTCGCAAGCAACAACTCTGCTGCATTGAGGTAAGCCTCAGCTACGCGATACACACGGAGATTATTGTTGTAGTTCAAGTCCTTATCACCCGAAGTAGCATTATTCTCTGTATATGGACGATACTTACCAAGCCAGAAGCCTGTGTCTTGATAACGCTTGGTATATTCTACACCACGGCAATCCCATACGGTAGCATCACGACGCTTGTCATTAGATGCGAACATATTATAAGTCTCAGGTCTAACAGGCATGAATCCCCAGCCGTTAGCACCTGCGTCCCAGCCCTCGCCACCAGGCCATGAGTTTGGAGAAATCAAGGTAGGAAGTACTGTTCCACCAATACCTTGTGGATTGCCCCAAGTACGCTCGCTGAAACCTATCTCATAGTTCACCTCCCAGATGCTCTCCTTGCACCATTCGCCACTGTTCTTCCAGATAGAAGCAAAGTCGTCCATGATACCATACTCATTCTTGTCGTTGATGATTTCCTGCATATACTGCAATGCCGTGGCATAACGGGAAGTATCTTTCTGATACATCACCATCTCGGCATACATCATATAGCACATCGCCTGTGACATTCTACCACAATTGACATCATCCCAACGCATAGGCAATACATTAGAGTTGATGACTGACTCCAACTCAATAATCAAGTTATTGTATACCTCATCAGCGCTCAACTGAGGAGCGGTATATGGAGAAGAGAGGTTTTCCAAATAGAAAGGAATGTTTCCGAAGTAGTGCCACAAGTTATTGTAGTAATACACACGGAGGGCTCTGCCCTGCATTTCGTAAGATGCCTTGTTAGGAGCGGTGAGGTTAGCCTCTGCCCAACCCAAGTACTTCAAGAGGTCATTGCAACGCTTGATGCCTGAATAGTCCACTGTCCAAAGTGAGCTGAGGGTATTGCTGGAATTTGCCTCATAGTTAGAAAGCATGTGCCAGTTCTGCATATCGGTTTTGTTAGAACCGCCTACCCAGAAGTCATCACCCATAATCTCGGCATCAATATTGAGGGCATTATACTGTCCCAAAGCCCAGTCTGGCCAATGGGTAGGATCGTAAGCCGCATTCAGAGCCTCATTGATATGGGCATCTGTGGTATAATATTCTTCGAGGTTTTCACCTGATGGGTTCTCCACCTCTAGGAAGCTATCGCTGCAGGATGTGGTTGCCAATGTGATGCTGGCTGCCAACATACCAAAAGCTATATATCTCTTTGTTTTCATAATTGTCAATGTTTTAGAGGTTATTGATGTTAGAATGAAAGATTGAAACCGATGGTATAGGTGCGAGCCTGTGGATATACGCCATAGTCCACACCGAGAGAGGTACCACCTGATGAAATCTCTGGGTCGAAGCCCCAGTACTTGGTCCATGTGATGAGGTTTTCTGCCATCACGTAGAAACGCAAGCGGCTGATAGAGAGCTTCTGGGTCAACTGCTTAGGCAAGGTGTAACCCAAAGAGATATTCTTCAATCTCAAGTAAGAGCCATCACAAAGATAGAGGTCTGAAACCTGCCAGTTGGTAGCATCGCCATTCTTCAGGATAGGATACTTATTGGAAGTACCCTCACCAGTCCATCTGCCGAGCATCCAAGTAGGGAAGTTGCCAGAGTACACATCTGTACGATAGGTTGCATCAAATACCTTATTACCTGTTACGCCCTGCAAGAAGAGGTTGAGGTCGAAGCCCTTCCACTCTGCATTGAAGTTGAAACCGAGGTCCATGAAGGTGTACCATTACCGATGTTGGTGCGGTCGTCTGGATTGATTTTACCATCACCATTTACATCAACGAAACGTACATCACCTGGTTTGGCATCTGGCATAATCATGTTACCATCCTTATTTACGTAAGCCTGAACCTCTGACATATTCTGGAACACACCAGCTGTCTTATAACCATAGAAGTATGGGAAAGGCTGACCGTTAGATCCACGAGTTCCACCACCAGAGATACCCTGGAAGCTATCAAGGTCGATGTAACCAGTATCATTACCCAGGTTGGTCAACTCATTGTGCAGATAGGTAACATTAGCCTTGGCATTAAAGCGAGCATCAGAGACATGCCACTTATAACCGAGCTCAAACTCAAGACCAGAGTTCTTCATATCACCCACGTTGCCGATTGGCTTGGTCTCACCTACGTAGCTTGGGATAGGCATAGTAATCAACATACCGTTGGTCTTCTTTACATAATAGTCAGCTGAGAATGTCAGCGCACTGCCGAAGAAACCGAAGTCGAGACCGATATCAGTCTGCTCACTCTCCTCCCACTTCAAGTCTTCATTGGCTGTGGCATTCGCCTTAGAACCATTAAACTTGACTGCATTCTTTCCGAAGAGCACGTTGTTGCCCATAGCGGTCAATACGGTATAGCGGAAGTCACCGATGTTATCATTACCATTCTTACCCCAGCTAGCACGGAACTTCAAGTTGCTCAACCAGTCGCGAGTGCTCTCCATGAATTTCTCGTTCATAATGTTCCATCCGATAGAGGCAGATGGGAAGGTACCATACTTATGAGTTGGTCCGAAGCGGCTAGAACCATCTCGACGGATAGTAGCCTGAAGCATATACTTCTCATCATAGTTATAGCTCAATCGACCGAAGAGAGAAGATATAGCATGCACTACATTATTGCCACCTGATACACCATGCTCAATGGTTGGAGCACCTACAGAGATGATGTTACCTTCAGCATCCTTCACGATGGTCTGTGTATAGTTTCCTGTTGCATAGTCGATGGAAGGCTTGTTTACATTCACAAGATTCCAACGGCTGCCGTTCAGATAATCACTCTTATTCTTCATTGCACTCTGACCTAAGACAACAGCAAAACTGTGCTTGCCGATAGTCTTATCGTAAGTCAAAGTATTCTCTACCTGCCAGTTGATACCCTTGTCAGAGCTCTTGTAAGCTGAGGTATGTGTAGAATAGTTATTACCTGAGAGGTAATACTTGGATGCAGTATAGCTATCTGTACCCCAGAAGCTGAGGTCGGCACTATAAGTGAAATGATACTTCAAGTTATCCCAGAGCTGGAGGTCGATAGAGAACTTAGGCACAAACTTATGTGACCAGTTCTTAGCTGCTGGGCGCGCCATCATGGCAAGAGGGTTGTTCATCTCCTGATAGGTACCACCCATACCTGGGATAGTATAATAGTTGCCATTGGCATCACGGAGAAGCTCGTAAGTATCACGAGTACCATTCACTTTACCATTAGCATCGTATGTGTTAGGATCCTCGTAGGCATCATAATACTTCTTCGCCACATTGCTATTGGTTACCGTAGGAGCTAATGTTGGAGCAAGATAGAGGGCACTACCCAATACTGAGCCATAGATACTATTAGCATCGATACCAGTGCTCTTTACTCGGGTGTAAGCCATGTTGACAGTAACATCCAACTTGTTGAGGAAGTTGCGATCCTTGCTGGCATCCAATACATTATAAATGTTGTTGCTACGCATAGAGAGACGCTCATAGTTGCTCTGTCCGTAGTTACCACCTACGATACCTTCCTGCTTGTAGTAACCAAGAGAGAGGTAGTAGTTGATCTTGTCAGAAGCACCACTGATGCTCACCTCATGATTCTGCACAGGCGCATTGTCGTTGAATACCAAGTCCTGCCAATCAGTACCAAATCCATTGATAGCATTACCATTGGAGTCGGTCAGTTTGTATGGATCAGCATAGATAGGAGCCTGACCACCATTCACTGCACGCTCATTCTGAAGGATGGCGTAGTCAGTAGCGCTGGTTACATCACGCTTCTTCCATGCGCTCTGCCAACCGTATGAGAAGTTATAGTTAATCTGTGCCTTTCCTATCTTACCCTTCTTGGTGGTTACGAGAATTACACCGTTGGCAGCACGGGCGCCATAGATGGCACCAGAAGCAGCATCCTTCAACACCTCGATGCTCTCGATATCGCTTGGATTCAAATAGTCCAAACCACCCTCAATAGGCATACCATCCACGATGTAGAGAGGGTCGCTATTATTGATGGTACCAGTACCACGGATGCGCACCTTAGGTGATGCACCTGGCTGACCAGATGATGAGGTAACATTGACACCGGCTGCCAAACCCTTCAGGGCGTTGTCTACACGCACAGGGCTCTTGCCTGCCAAATCCTCAGAGCCAACCTTGGCGATGGCTGCTGTTACGACGCTCTTCTTCTGAACACCATAACCCACTACAACCACCTCGTCGAGGGTCTTGTCGTCTTGTTTCAGGGTAATGCGCATGTTGGCAGATGGCTTTACCTCGGTTTCCTTAAAACCGATATAGGTGATAACGAGGGTCTGACCACCATCAGCATCGATGGTGAAATTACCGTCCAGATCAGTGATGGCACCAGCACCCTTCTGCCCCTTCACCTGAATAGTTGCTCCGATCACAGGTTCTCCCTGATCGTCCAACACAACACCCTTGAAGGTGTTCTTTTGCGCGAACGCTGACGCTGACATTAATAATGCAGACGCCAGCAAGATACTTTTTGTTTTCATATCTTCGGTTATTAGTTTAGAAATTATTATATTCTATTGTTTATTCTTTCCAGTTTTTGTTATTTATACCTTAAAGGCTCGCCCCATCCTATATATAATTAATGTATAGAGCCTGTGCAGCTTTGCATCGTTAAAATGCGTTAAGCTTTGTTTTCGGTTGCAAATATAATATGATTTTTCGATATTTACAAGACACTTCAAGAGATAAGTGGATATTTTTAGCTTACCAAACAGACATCATTACTGATTATCAATCATTTACGTCATAACATTTCATACATGAAAGTAGACGCTATAAAGATGTCTTGAATAGGTTTCATCTCACCGCTTCTTCTGGATAATTGGAAATATAATACTTTTTTCAATTCATCTTAATCCACTTTTAGGATTTCCCTTATTCGATATAATTCTCAATCTAGCAAGCATTTATCACAATAGCTACTTTTACACTCATCCACTTTCGCCGCACATAGGGTTGTTTTTTCTCTTATTATTTACTAATTTTGCAAACAAAACGAATTTCTAACATAAATATAGCAACAAACAACAAAGTATATGAAACATTTGATTATGACATGTGTGCTTTGTGCATCGGCAATGAGCACCACAATGGCACAGCAATCACAGCAACAACTGCCTCTCTATCTCGATCAGAGCAAACCCATGGAACAGCGCATCGACGATGCGATCGCCCGCATGACTCTGCAAGAGAAGATTCGCATCATCCATGCACAGAGCAAGTTTTCATCAGCGGGAGTTCCTCGCTTGGGATTCCCAGACTTCTGGACCGACGATGGCCCTCACGGTGTGCGCCCTGACGTACTCTGGGATGAATGGGAACAGGCAGGACAGACCAATGACTCCTGCGTAGCCTTCCCTGCACTCACCTGCCTTGCCGCATCTTGGAATCCGCAGATGAGCCGCATCTATGGAGAGGCACTTGGTGAGGAGGCATTGTATCGTGGCAAGGACATGATACTGGGACCAGGCGTGAACATCTATCGCACTCCGCTCAATGGACGTAATTTCGAATACATGGGCGAAGACCCTTATCTGGCCAGCATCATGGTGGTACCTTATATACAAGGACTGCAGAGCAAGGGCGTATCAGCCTGCGTCAAGCACTACTGCCTGAACAATGACGAGGAATATCGCCACTTGGTAAACGTAAAAGTAAGCGACCGTGCCCTGCATGAGATTTATCTGCCTGCCTTCAAGGCTGCCGTAGAGAAGGGTAAGACATGGGCCATCATGGGCGCATACAATCTCTACAAGGATGAACACAACTGCCACAACCAGTGGACACTCAATAAGATACTGAAGGGCGACTGGAAGTTTGACGGCGTAGTGGTGAGCGACTGGGGTGGAGCCCACGATACCGACCAATCCGTAAAGAATGGGCTTGACATGGAGTTTGGCTCCTGGACCAATGGCCTCTCTTGGGGAGCCAGCAATGCCTACGACAATTACTACCTCGCCACACCTTATATAAAAGGAATACAGGAGGGCAAATACTCCACCAAGGAGCTGGATGAGAAAGTGCGCCGCGTATTGCGCCTCTTCTATCGCACCACGATGAATCCTGACAAGCCTCACGGATTCCTCTGCTCCGACCAGCATTATGCAACAGCCAAGCAAGTAGCCGAGGAAGGCATCGTACTCTTAAAAAACAAGAAAAATGTGCTGCCTATCGACGTGAAGAAGGCTAAGAAGATGCTTGTAGTGGGCGAGAATGCCATCAAGATGATGACCGTGGGCGGCGGCAGCTCTTCGCTCAAGGTACAGAAGGAGATTTTGCCACTCGATGGCTTGAAGGCTCGACTCAGCAAGGAAGGTATCAGCGTGGACTATGCCCGAGGCTATGTGGGCGATGTAACAGGCGAATACAATGGCGTTACCTCTGGACAGAATCTGAAAGATAATCGATCTGAGGCAGAATTGATAAACGAGGCGGTGAAGAAAGCCAAGGATGCCGACTATGTGGTGATGTTTGGCGGACTGAACAAGAGCGACTACCAGGACTGCGAGGGTCACGACCGCAAACAGTATGAATTGCCTTACGCCCAAAACAAGCTCATTGAGGCTTTGGCAAAAGCTAACAAGAATTTCATCTACGTCAATATCTCGGGCAATGCCGTGGCTATGCCTTGGAAGGCGCAGGTTCCTGCCATCGTTCAGGGCTGGTTTATCGGCTCGGAGAGTGGCGAGGCATTGGCAAGCATCCTCTGTGGAGATGCCAATCCTAGCGGCAAGATGCCTTTCACCTGGTATGAATCACTGAAGCAAGTGGGTGCCCATGCCCTAGACACTTATCCTGGCACATGGCGCAAGGAAGGTGGCGACAAGACCGAGGGCAACATCATCGATGAAGAATACAAAGAGGGTATCTACGTGGGGTATCGCTGGATCGACAAGCAGCAACAGAAGCCTTCCTTCAGCTTTGGTCATGGACTGAGCTACACCCAGTTCCTGCTGAGTAATCTACGCAGCGACAAGACTCAGCTGAATGCAGATGGCAGCATCACCTTCACCGTCAATGTGAAGAATGTAGGCAAGCGAGCTGGTGCGAGGTAGTACAGCTCTACATCCACGATGTGAAGTCATCCATTGATCGCCCTTACAAGGAGTTGAAAGGATTCCAGAAGGTATACTTACAGCCTGGCGAGAACAAGGATGTGAACATCACTATCCAGAAGGATGCGCTGAGCTACTATGACGAAACCACTGCATCCTGGAAGGCAGAGGCTGGACAATTTGAGGCACTCGTAGGTAATGCCGCAGATAATCTGAAGCTCAAGAAAACATTTGAATTAAAATAAGACAAGAAGTCCCGATGCAGAATTTCCTACATCGGGACTTTTCATATCATGATACTACGAAAAACATTATTTCATTCCTATCATCTTCACTTTGCTCTCAAATTCCTCCCTATCGCAGAGGGCACCATTCTTTACCTTGGCTCTATAATTATAGATGGTATTCACTGAATAGTGCAAGAACTCGGCTATCTTGGAGCTATCCTCAATGCCCAGACGAATGAGGGCGAAGATGCGAATGGTAGTGGAGAGCTTGCGGTCATCCTCTAATATGATGCGTTCCTCGGGCTTGAGGAGCGCATTGAATTCCTCCACAAAGTTAGGGAAGAGCTTGAGGAAGGCTGAGTCGAAATAGTCGTATAGCTCACCCACATACTCGTGGTCAGTCTGCATCATAGTGAGCAACTTGGTGAGCTCACGTGCCTTCACCAGTTTGATAACTCGCTTGCGCATGGTCTCTATCTTGTCCACGTACAAGGCGCAGAGGCGTAGGAATCTGCCTATATACACCTCCTTCATCTTATTGCTCTCGTTCAGATCTCCGTTCACCTGGTTCAAGCTCTCATTGACTGCATTGAGCTGCTCATTGGCAGCATTGAGTTGCTGCACAGCCCTCTCCAGTCTCTCGTTGGCATTCTGGAGTTCTCGGTTGGTGAGTTTCTGCTTGTGGAGGGCAGCGGCTATGCGCTGGCGCTGCTTGTTCACATAGAAGAGCAAGCCCAGTACCAAAAGCACCAGCAGGACGATCCAACAGATGGCAATCTTCAGATTGCGATTGGTGGTGGCAAGCTGCTTCTGAAAATTCTCCTCTATGGTGGTGAGCACAGGCATAATCTGACGGCTGCGGATAGGCGTACCAAAGATGGTGGCAGACTGCCAGGCAAACTTGATGTACTCGTAAGAGCGAGCCAACTGCTGCTCGTTAGCATCAGAATCCACACCCAAGATATTGGCAAGTTCCCAGAGCGAACCTTGGTCCATTACCGCCAATTTCACATCACTGATAGCAGAAAGGAGGAGATAATGACGATATTCAGTAAGCTGATTCAGCAACTTATAGATAATAGCACGATAGAAGGTAACGATGGCATACTCATGGGTACCAGGACTGGTAAGCGAGAGGCGTTTATCATTGATTTTCAATGCTTCCTGCATTTTTCCGCTATCTCTGAGTCTCACTTCCAGGAGTTGCAGATAGCGGTCGTCGGTGGGCTGTAATAGGCTCTCAGCCTTCTTGACATAGCCCTCATGTTTTTCACGATAATACTTCTTGAGGAAATCCACATTGGCATAATAAGCCATCTCGCCATATAGATGCATATAAGCCCAGTAGTAATTGCGCAGTCCTGCGGAATCGAGTTTCGCAGGGTCAATGGTTTTCAGCACATCGTATGATTCTGCGTAATCACCTGTGGTGGATTCCTGGAAGGCGAGCAGAGCCTTGGCATTGCCCTCCTGCTGCAGGTAGTTATTCTTATGGGCTAGGTCGATGCATCGATTGATATACTTCATGGCTAGGTCGTTCTTATAGGAGCGACATTCCTCAAAGAGAGCATAAGCCAGGTCATACTGAGTCTTAGGGGAGCGAGCCTTCATCAGCTTACTCTCCAACTGGGCTATGCGCCCCTCCCTCTGCTTCACATACTGAGCTGTCTGGGCAATGGCATTGTCCAGACTATCGTAGAGAGCCTCGGTCTCCTTGTTTTCGCCTGCCCTGAGGGCATTTTCGCTAACCAGCAGTGCAGGTGCCAAGAGCAGCATGCACATGAGGCATATTATTTTCATTGCTTTAATCATAGAATATTATCTTGGTTTTCAAATGTTCTTAATTGTTTATCGGATGCAAAAGTAATAAATAATATCGAAATCGCCAAACTTCCGTGGATAGAAATCAAGAAAATCTTTCATTTTGAGTCCACTTTTTCTAGAGATGCATTTTTCCTTAAATATCTAGCTAGCAGAAGCATCGCCTTTTCTCCCCTCCACTTTTCTCCACATTTTAACACTTCACATCACCAACTTATCGAAAATATTAGTATCTTTGCAGAAGATAAGGAATAAACAATAACATATATAATTATGAAGAAAAAGACAATCTTAGCAACACTCGTGGTAGCTATGCTGACGATAAGTCCGGCTATGGCTACGAAAATCAAGCCAATGAAGGAATTCGTGGACGAACTGATGGCGAAGATGACCCTGCAGGAGAAGATAGGACAGCTGAACCTGATGGTGGCTGGCGACATCACTACCGGCGGAGCACTCAACACCCAAGTGGGCGGCGACATAGCAGCAGGCAATATGGGTGGTGTGTTCAACATCAAGGGCATCGACAAGATCAAGGCATTGCAAGACATCGCCATCAAGAAGAGCCGACTGGGCATACCATTGCTCGTGGGTATGGACGTGATTCATGGTTATGAGACCATGTTCCCTATCCCTCTCGCCCTCTCCTGCTCTTGGGACACCGAGGCTATGAAGCAGGTGGGCGCCGTATCTGCCAAGGAAGCTACCGCCGATGGAATCAACTGGACATTCTCGCCGATGGTAGACGTGGCACTCGATGCCCGCTGGGGTCGCATCAGCGAGGGCAATGGCGAGGATCCATATCTGAGTGGCGTGCTCGGGGCAGCTATGACCCAAGGCTATCAGGCGAAACCGCCTCCAAGATGTGGGCTAAGGGCAACGGATTCATAGCCGACAACAACAAGATGCTAGCCTGCCTCAAACACTTTGCCCTCTATGGAGCGGTGGAGAGCGGCAAGGAATACAACACCACCGACATGAGCCACGTACGCATGTTCAACCAATACCTCCCCCCTTACGAAGCAGTAGTGAAGGCTGGAGTTGCCACAGTGATGTCATCCTTCAATCTCATCGACTACGTGCCAGCCACTGCCAACCGATGGATGATGACCGACGTGTTGAGAAACCGCTGGGGATTTAACGGCATGCTCGTAACCGACTATGCCAGCATAGCCGAAATATTGCAGCATGGTACCGCCCAAAACCTGAAACAAGCTGGCGAAGAGGCTCTGCATGCAGGCACCGACATGGATATGTGCGCCAAGGCATATGTACAACATCTAGCCCAAAGCGTGAAGGAGGGCAAGGTGAGCGAGGAGGAAATCAATCAGGCTTGCCGCCGAGTACTGGAGGCAAAATACCGATTGGGACTCTTCAAGGATCCTTACCGCTACTGCGACACCAAGCGCAGCAAAAAGGACATTTACACCCTGGATAACCGCAAGGTGGCAAGGGATGTGGCTGCCGAGACCTTTGTATTATTAAAGAATGAGAACAACATCCTGCCACTGAAGAAGGAAGGAAAAGTGGCTCTGATAGGTCCGCTCGCCGACACCCGCAACAATATTGCTGGCACATGGAGTGTGGCACAAGCACCAGAGAAATATACCACCCTCAAGGAAGCTATGCAGCAAGCCCTCAAAGGCAAGGCTGAACTACTCTATGCACAAGGTAGCAATATCTGGAGAGATGCACAGCTGCAGAAGAATGGCGAGCTTGACAAGCCGATACAACGTGGTGACAACGAGCTACTGAAGGCAGAGGCCATAAAGGTAGCCAAGGATGCCGATATCATCGTATGTGCCATGGGAGAAAGTGCCGACATGAGCGGCGAATGCGGCTCACGCACCAATCTGGAGATGCCTGATGTGCAACATGAACTATTAGCCGAACTTGTGAAACTAGGTAAACCTGTTGTGCTTCTCAACTTCTCTGGTCGCCCAACGGTATTGACTTGGGAGAAAGAGCATGTGCCTGCCATCATGAACGTATGGTTTGGCGGATCAGAAGTGGGCGATGCCATCTGCGATGTACTCTTCGGCGATAAGGTTCCATCGGGCAAACTCACCACTTCCCTACCAAAGACCACGGGTCAGGAGCCTCTCTACTATAACCACCAGAACACAGGACGCCCTGTACCTGACGACAACCCTCGCTTCGCCAAGTTTGCCAGCAACTATCTGGACGTAAGTAATGGTCCGCTCTATCCATTTGGATATGGACTGAGCTACACCACCTTCTCTTACGGCGACTTACGCTTGAGTCAAAGCCAAGCATCCATCGCCACGAATGAGGCTGATGCCTGGAAGAATGATGAGAAGATTACAGCCACCATCACGGTACAAAACACAGGCAACAAGGATGCCGACGAGGTGGTACAGCTCTACATCCGCGATATGGTGTGCTCAATCTCTCGCCCTATCAAAGAGCTAAAGGGCTTCCAGCGCATCCACCTGGCAGCAGGTGAGAGCCGGGAAGTAAGTTTCGACATCACCCCAGAGATGCTCAAGTTCTATAATGCCGAATTGAAGCACATCTTGGAACCTGGAGATTTCGAAATCATGGTGGGCACCAACAGCAATGATGTGAAGATGCAACCATTAACGATTGGCATGTAAAAAACATCAAGAAAAGTATCTATAAAAGACTGTCCCGACAATATCAAGTCGAGACAAAGTCTTTATTTTTTTATTGCTTCCCCTTCGAATACTTTTTTTATCTCACTAGGAAATATTGGTCTCTTCACGGTGTAAATGTTTGTAATCCACGAAGAAAGTTATGTTCCGCAGTGTTGAACTTAAGTTCAACACTGCGGAATACAAGTTCAGCATTGCTGAACATAAGTTCAACACTGCTGAATATAGTTTTTAATTAAGAATACAAGAAACTCATTCTTCTAAAAAACTTAAATCTTATAGTGCAATCAATCTTACTTCGTCATCTCAAAGCCCATGCGCACGCCATCGTAGTTATCCACAATGCTGCTCACGGCACTCATCGTAGTGCTGCCGGTAAGATTCAGCTTGCTCAGGGTCTTGATCAGAGTGAGCAGCTTCTTCTGCTCAAAGAGAAGGCTGATGCCATTGGTGGTGCGGGTGGCAAAACCCGAAGCACTCAGCAGCAAACCCTTCAGCTGGATGGCATGCGTCTTCTCATCGAAGGTATAGGTGCCGCTCCATGACTTGCCGTCAATCTTGGCTGCAAAGGTGCCATTGGTATTGAAGGTAAAGTAGGTATTGCTCTTGCTGAAACCGAACTTATTGTAGTACTTGCTCAGATCCTCCTCAATCTTGCTGGCAGCAATCTCGCCGCCAGCCTTTGCCAGCAGGTTCTCTGAGGTGAAGGCGCAACCCGGCTTGCTGTACTTCCAGGTATGGGCACAGAGATCTGCCTGCGAGAAGGAGGCAGAACCTATCACATTGTTCAGAATGCCACTGATGATGCTGCTGCCGGTAGTAGTTTTCTTCTTCGATGTCTTTTTAGTTGTTTTCTTCACAGGCATCAATTCTGAAAGTGAAGCCTCCTGAACAGCTTCATTCATTGCGCATACATTGCTGCCGGAAGTGCTGGCAAGCACCAGGGCAGCCATAAAAAATACCTTTTTCATTTTTTACTTTCTATTTATTATAATTGTAACTATCGTTTCAAAAAATGCTTTTTTCATCATTATTTGTTATTTTCTTAGACGAAAGAGGCATCAAAAGGTTCAAAATATCGTTCAGAAAAGACATAAATGTTTCATTTTTTTGACATACATCAAAAAAGAACGATTATTAGCATAGATTTCTCAAAAAGTTTACCCGAATATGATAAGAAAACCCTATCTTTGCACCGTTAACAAATCACAATAGGTTATGAATGATTTAATTAAGGTCAACACAATGAGTGAGAACATGGCATTGAACAAGTGCCAGGAGATTCTCAACGATCGCCGTGAGGCTCTTGCTTCAAAGGCAAAGAAGAATGACTAAGGGTAACTTTCGCAAGAGAGTGCTCTTGAGGAAAATTACGTAAGAGAGAAAGGAAATTACGTAAAAAGATTATTTTCAGAATGACTCTTTGGTACTACAAAGAGAAAAGGCAAAAAGTCCCGCTGTCGAGTAAAATCGTTCAACGGGACTTTTTTGTTTTTATGCCAACCGGGATGATATCCAAGCTGGGATATTATTCCTGGCTCTTTTCAGCCTTCATGATCACCTCGACGTGGTTGCCGCTCTTCAGGAGTACATTCTTGAGGAAGTCGGAAATCTGTTCGCCACGGAGGTTCTTCACAAACTCCTTATAGCCGGTATAGTTATCGAAACCGAGACCAGTATAGTTGGCAAGAACGCCGAGCCAGTAGCCATTGTTCTTCTCATCCACACCTGCCTGCTTCAGGAGAATCTCCTTCACCTTCTGCAAGTCGGCAGCATCTACCTGCTTCTCTACCTCTTCCACACCCTTGAAGAAATAGGTGATGGCAGTATCAGCCTTCTCCGGATTCAAGCCGGCATTGGCGGTAATGCTGATGGCTGCCTTGTCGTCGAAATCGCGGAGCATGCCGAAGGTGGCTCCTGCATGGTAAGCTGCACTCAACTGCTCACGGATGGTGCGCAGATACTGCATCTCCAGCAGTCGGGCGGTTACATCTGCCAGTACCATGTTCTGCATAGAGAATGGCAACTTGGTGCTCCATATCTCTGATGCCTGGGTTTGAGGATTGGACATCGCCTTGGTAAAGTTATTCTTCACCTCGCCCTTGGCGTATGGAATCTCCTTGTTCTTCAGCTTGAAGCCATGGTTTGGCAAGCTGGCGATATACTGCTCAATGAGTGGCAAGAGGGTCTTCTCATCGTAGTTGCCCACGAAATAGAAGGTGAAGTCCTTGGCATTGCCGTAATACTCCTTGGCAAGCGACATCAGGCGATTGTAGTTGATGGCCTTGATCTCATCAGAAGTAGGAATGCGGCCAATCTTGCTGCCCAGGTAAAGGGTACTCTGCAATGAATCCTGATATACCATGTTAGGATTGTTGCTCTGGTTAGCCAATACAGTAGCAAAGGTGTTCTGAAGATTCTTGAACGACTTCTCATCCTTGCTCAATGCTGTCATCTTGAGATAGATGAGCTGCATCAGGGTCTCGATGTCCTTAGGAGTAGAATTACCCGAGAGGCCATGGCTGTAAGGCTTGATGGAGAAGCCTACACCTGCCTGCTTGCCTGCGAGCGCCTTTTCAAGCTCGGTGCTTGAGAAATCACCCAAACCGCTGGCACCCCAAGCCTCGCTCATCAGCATGATGCTAGGGTAATCGCTCTTCTCGAGAGCTGAGTAACCCACCTTGGCATTGGCAGAGAAGAGAATCTCATTATCCTTGAAATCGGTCTTCTTCAATACCACCTTGGCACCGTTGGAAAGGGTAAGCTGCTTGTAACCCAGCTGCTTGTTCTCTACGGTCTTCTTGATTTTGCCTGGCTTAGGCAACTGAGCCATCAATGGCTCCTGCTTCACATTGTCCACGTATGCCTCCAGCTTCTCTGAGCGCACCTGCTTCACAATATCGGCAAGCTCCTGCTCGGTAGGATAAACGGCACCCTCTGCCTCGCGCATCAGCACCATTGATACCAGGTTGGTATCGCTCTGGCAAACCAGCTGCTTGGCATAGGCATTGATGGTCTCCAATGGCAGCTGAGGTACCACCATCTTGTAGATCTGGCTCTCGTCCTCTACCGATGGAATCGGCTCGTTGGAGATGAAGTGATCCACATACTGGGTGGTAAACTGCTCGTTCTTCATCTTATCCTTGTTGGCAAGCGTCTTATCTACCCGGCTCAGGAACTCCTCCTTGGCACGCTGATACTCAGTGGCGGTGAATCCGAAGTCGTGCATGCGCTTTGCCTCGCGCAATACGGCAGCATAAGCCTCCTTCACCTTTCCTGGCTTTGCCACTCCGATAAGACTGAAGGCACCCTTGGTAGAAGAGAGCAGGAAGTCGCCGTCGTCGGCACCTGCCTGAAGGAATGGGCAGTCAGCTTCCTGGGCAATCTCGGCATAGCGTGCACCCAGCATAGAGGTAACCACATTGTCCATATATCCCTTGAGCAGATAGCTCATGTCGCCCTTCATCGCATTAGGGATGGCTGGATGCTTCATGAAGATATTGAAGATGTCATACTGCTGCTCCTTGTCCTTGTCGATTACGTAGATGGCTGTATCATTATCGGCAACTTCTACCGACTCTATCTTGGCGGCATCGGCAGGAACCTTGATGCCCGAGAAAAGCTCCTTGATCTTGTTCTCGATATGGTTGACATCTACATCACCCACGATGATGATTGCCTGATTGTCTGGGCGATACCACTTACGATAGTAAGCACGCAGGGTTTCCGGCTTGCAGCCGTCGATGACGCTCATCAATCCGATAGGGAAACGATAGCCATACTTGTTGTTCTGATAAAGCTTTGGCAAAGAGCGCTCTATCATGCGCTGCTGCCCCACGATGCGCATACGGTACTCATTGTGTACCACATCGCGCTCGCTCTCGATGGCATCCTCGGTAAGAGAGATGCCATTGCTCCAATCCTTGAGGATGAGCATGCATGAATCTACGGCTGTAGGACGGGTGGTAGGTACATCGGTGAAGTAATATACGGTTTTCTCTACGCTGGTATAGGCATTGAGATTTCTACCATACTCCACACCGATGCTCTGCAGGTAATCCTGGAGGGAATTACCCTTGAAGTGATCGGTACCGTTGAAGGCGAGGTGCTCGAGGAGGTGAGCCAAACCGCGCTGATCATCGTTCTCATTGATAGAACCCACTTTCTGGGCGATGTAGAAGCTGGCTACATGCTCAGGATAACTGTTGTGACGGATGTAGTAAGTCAATCCATTGTCGAGATGACCAATCTTCACATTCTTGTCCACAGGAATGGCTGGCATCTGTGCCATCGCACTTCCCACAGATAAACACAGCAGAAACGCTGCAAAAATCTTTCTTAGTTTCATCAGCTATTGATTTATAAAATTACTTGTTTCAAATATTCCGCTTGCAAAATTACACAAAATAAAAAAGATTTGCAAGCATTTGGGAGATTATCTTCCCCAACACCTGCAAATCTTAACATAAAACTAACATTGGAAGCTCTTCATCCACGACCCCCGGTAAAGGCGGATGAGGAAAAGCGTGCCCCTGAGGGTAAGCTCCGTAGCCATCGCAATCCAGACACCCTCCAGACCATAACTCTTGGAAAGGGCGTAAGCCAGGGTGAGGCGCACCAGCCACATGGTACCCAGATTGATGGCGGCTGGCTTTCGGGTATCGCCCGCTCCCACGCAGACACAATAGGTTACGATGCTCGCTGCAAAGAATGGCTCGGCAAAGGCCTCGATGCGAAGGCAGGCAGTACCCAGCTCGCGGATGCTCTCCACCGGCGACAGCACACCTATCATCTCGGGGGCAAAGACATACATCACCACTCCCATCAATGCCATCACGCACATGCCCAATCCCACCGTCATATAGGCGAAACTGCGGCAGAGATCGGTACGCCCGGCACCATGCGTCTGACCCACCAGGGTGGTAGCGGCATCACCGATACCATAACCCGGCATATAGCAGAGGCTCTCGGCAGTGATGGCAAACGAGTGGGCAGCAATGGCGATATTGCCCAATGGTGCCACGATCATGGTGCTCACAATCTGCGCACCGCTCATCAGCACATTCTGTATGGCTATCGGGATGCTGATCTTGCAGGCATGGTGCAGGTATTCCTGCACCCATCGGAAAGGTTCCTTGTCCTGACGCAGATTGAGAATCCGGTTCCGACATGCCGTGAGGTAGAGATTAGGCAGCGAGATGCAGATATAGGCAAGCGCCGTGCCGCAGGCAGCTCCCACCACGCCCATCTTCATGACGTAGATAAAGAGGTAATTGAACACCACATCGCAGATGCATATCAGCACCGCCATCACACTCGGGGTATGCATGTTGCCTGCCGACTTGAGCATCATCTCAGAGATATGATACAGGAATACGAAGGGCAACGCCAAACCGTATATCAGAAAATACCGCGAGGAATTGCCCGCAATATCAGCACCGCCACCCAGCCAATAAGGCAGATGGGAATGCACTCCTACACATGCCAGGGTAACACAAAGGCTGAACGCCAAACCGCATATCAGGGCATGGCGGAATACCTGGCGAGCCTTCACGAAATCGTTGGCTCCAATGAAATGAGCCACCTGCACCGAGAAACCGGTAGCTGCCGCACTGAGCAAACTGCCAATGAGCCAGTTGGTTGACTCGATAAGTCCGATGCTTGCCGAAGCCTCAGCACCCAGATGTCCCACCATGGATGCATCAATGAAGAACATCATCACGGTGGAAATCTGTGCCAGCATAGAGGGAATACTCAACCCCACGATGAGATTGAGTTTCTCGCTGCGAGCCATCGCCCTACCCTCGCGTATCGACTCCATCAGATAATCTGTCTTATTCTTGAATAACATATTTTTCTCTTATTAATTGCGTTAACGAAAAAATGGCGACTCCGAGAAGGAATCGCCACCTTTTATTTAATTACATGAATTTCGTACCTTTGTTTTTCCCAAAACTTAACTTCCGCATAACGGAACAGTACTGTTTTTTGTCGTCACTGAATAAACAATCTTATTTTTACCTTAACTAACACCTGTCGTCACTGAATAAACAATCTTTTCTAACTACCTTAACTAAAACCAATAAACCAATGAACAACAATCTTAAATTTACCTAACAACTAAACCTAATAAAATCTATTACCTAACTAAAAACCTAAAACTTATTTTTTCTGATGCAAAGGTACAACTAATTTCTGAAACTGCAATACTTTTACCCGAAAAAATGCAGAAAACTAACATTTTTTTTAATATCGACAACGTTTTGTGCGCGAGCACAAACACTTGTTAACACATCAAAAAGGTATGTTAACACAAAGCGTTCCTAGGAATGCCATCACACAGCAATCCTAGGAACGCTCCTATTCTATCCCCTATATATGAATAAGGTATGAATCCTACCTGTAAAAGGAAAGAATCTCCCTATATATAATAAGGTGTAAATCCGAAAAAATCCTACTCAGTAATCCATTCTCCCTTGAGTGCCTGGGCAGCAGCTCTAGAACCCGGTATTACCTGACCCGGACGATAGTAGCTGTCGAGCACAATCTCGAAGCGAAGCATGGAATAGGCAGGGATCTTGCCATTCGGAGTAGTATTATAAGCCAGCTGGTATGGGATATACACCAGCCAATGATCGCCGATGTGCATATTGAGCATGGCGGTGGTAAAACCATCTATCCAGCCACTTGCCAAATTGGTAGTTACCTGAGCAGTAGCCTTGTCGTAGGTACCCTCAAAAGTCTTATCGAATACATAACCTGCAGGATAAGTATCAGTGCCCAGCAATCTGCCGAGATAGCTCACCTTCACAGAATCGGTGTACATAGGGCATCCGCTGCCCTTGCCTTCCTTCAACACGCGAACCACGATGTGATCGTAAACCTTGTAGGAAAGCGGAACCTCCACACCATTCTGATCCTTGTTAGATGTCTGGTTCTGGAGCGACCACTTACGAATCACCTTCCATTCGGTGCTGCCGTTGGCTATCTGCTGACGGGCATAATCCAAAGTGTCGGCAAAAGCCTGCTCATTGCGTTCCTGCCAGTTGGCATACTCATCTACAGTGTTATCATCCTCGCTGCATGATGACAGGGCGAACACTGCCATCACGAGCAAGAAGAGATATTTAGAAATTCTTAATTTCATTACCAAGTTTCTTTAATATGCTAGTAATACTTACGCGCTCCTCGATGATGCTGCGGAGGTCAGAGATAGCTACACGCTCCTGCTCCATAGTATCACGATAACGCAGAGTTACCTTATGGTCGTTTGGAGTCTCATGGTCAACGGTGATACAGAATGGAGTACCGATGGCATCCTGACGGCGATAACGCTTACCGATAGAATCCTTAGGATCGCCATAGTGGGTATTGAAGTGGAACTTCAACTCATCTACGATTTCATGAGCCAACTCTGGCAAACCATACTTCTTATCCAATGGGAATACGGCACACTTCACTGGAGCCAATGCCTCTGGCAGGCGCAATACCACACGTGTCTCACCATTCTCAAGCTTCTCCTCGCAGTAAGAATGGCACATCACGCTGAGGAACATACGGTCAACACCGATAGAGGTCTCTACATCGTAAGGCACATAGCTCTCGTTCTTCTCTGGATCGAAGTACTTGATAGAGCGACCGCTGTACTTCTCGTGCTGAGAAAGGTCGAAATCGGTACGGCTGTGGATACCCTCCACCTCCTTGAAGCCGAATGGCATCTTGAACTCGATGTCGGTAGCAGCGTTAGCATAGTGAGCCAACTTCTCGTGGTCGTGGTAGCGATAGTTCTCGTTGCCCATGCCCAGCGCCTCATGCCAAGCCAGGCGAACCTTCTTCCAATACTCAAACCACTTCATCTCTGTACCTGGCTGGCAGAAGAACTGCATCTCCATCTGCTCGAACTCACGCATACGGAATACGAACTGACGGGCAACCACCTCGTTACGGAATGCCTTACCAATCTGACAGATACCGAATGGCAACTTCATACGACCGGTCTTCTGTACGCTCAGATATCTACGAAGATACCCTGAGCAGTCTCAGGACGGAGATATACCTTGCTTGAAGCATCGCTGGCAGCACCCATCTGGGTAGAGAACATCAGGTTGAACTGGCGAACATCTGTCCAGTTCTTGGTACCGCTGATAGGGCAAACGATACCCTCATCCTCAATAATCTGCTTCAGCATCTCCAGGTTAGGTCCCTGCATTGCCTCAGTATAGCGGGCATGGAGATCATCAAACTTCTTCTGGTTCTCCAAGACACGAGGGTTGGTTGCACGGAACTGAGCCTCATCGAAGCTGTCGCCGAAGCGCTTCTGAGCCTTGGCAATCTCCTTGGCAATCTTCTCCTCATACTTAGCCATGTGATCCTCGATGAGCACATCGGCACGATAACGCTTCTTGGAATCGCGGTTATCAATCAAAGGGTCGTTGAAAGCATCAACGTGACCTGAAGCCTTCCATACGGTAGGGTGCATGAAGATAGCAGCATCGAGACCTACAATGTTCTCGTGCAACAATACCATACTCTGCCACCAGTACTGCTTGATATTATTCTTGAGCTCAACACCATTCTGACCATAGTCGTAAACGGCAGCCAAGCCATCATAAATTTCACTACTAGGGAACACGAAGCCATATTCCTTGCAATGGCTTACAATTTTCTTAAAAACATCTTCCTGTGCCATGATTAAATCTTATTTTTTTCAAATTTTCGGCAAAGATACTCTTTTTTCTCGAAAAATTGTTGTATTTTTGCCATAAATTAATAAAATAAGTATTAAAAGCTACATATGAGCGACGAAATTAAAGATAAAAACGAGATAAATGAGGAAAATACGCCTCAGGAACACTCCGACTACAAGCCGGTGAACCGTTTTGATGCTTCTGCCGTACATCACCTCAGCGGAATGTATCAGAACTGGTTCCTCGACTATGCTTCGTATGTCATCCTGGAGCGTGCCGTGCCTCATATCGAAGACGGATTGAAACCCGTACAGCGACGCATCCTCCACTCCATGAAGCGCATGGATGACGGAAGATACAACAAGGTGGCTAACATCGTGGGACATACGATGCAGTTCCACCCTCACGGAGACGCATCCATCGGAGATGCACTCGTGCAGATGGGACAGAAAGACCTGCTCATCGACACACAGGGTAACTGGGGTAACATACTCACCGGCGACCGTGCTGCCGCTCCCCGATACATCGAGGCACGACTCTCGAAATTTGCCCTGGATGTGGTATTCAACCCTAAAACCACCGACTGGCAACTCTCCTACGATGGCAGAAACAAGGAACCTATCACCCTGCCAGCCAAATTCCCGCTGCTCCTGGCACAAGGTGCCGAGGGTATCGCCGTGGGTTTGAGCAGCAAGGTACTGCCGCATAACTTCAACGACCTCTGCGATGCTGCCATCCGCTACCTCAAGGGGGAACCCTTCCAGCTCTATCCGGATTTCCCTACAGGAGGTGCTATCGACGTTAGCAAATACAACGACGGACAGCGAGGAGGCGTACTGAAGGTAAGAGCCAAGATAGACAAGCTCGACAACAAGACACTCGTAATCAGCGAGATACCATTCAGCAAAACCACCGGAAGCCTCATCGACTCCATCACCAAGGCGGTGGAAAAGGGAAAGATCAAGGCAAGAAAGGTGGATGATGTAACATCAGCCAACGTGGAAATCCTCGTGCATCTGGCACCAGGCACTTCTTCGGACAAGACGATGGATGCCCTCTATGCCTTCAGCGACTGCGAAATCAACATATCGCCCAACTGCTGCGTCATCGAGGACAACAAGCCGAAGTTCCTCACCGTGAGCGATGTGCTCAGACATAGCGTTGACCGCACCATGGGATTGCTCCGACGCGAACTGATGATCCGAAAGGGCGAGCTGGAAGAGCAGCTCTTCTTCTCCTCGCTCGAACGCATCTTCATAGAGGAGCGCATCTACAAGGAGCGCAAGTTCGAGCAGAGCAAGAGTCAGGACGAGGTTGTGGCATTCATCTACTCCAAGCTGGAGCCGTTCAAGGATCAGATATTCACCGCCAATATCGACGGCAAGGGAAACGTGGAATACTCCTTCCACCGGGACATCACATGCGACGACATCCTCAAGCTCCTGGAAATCAAGATGCAGCGAATCCTGAAATATAATAAGGATAAGGCGGATGACCTCCTGCTGAAAATCAAGGCGGAACTAGCTGAAATAGAAAACGACCTCGCTCACATGACCGATGTCACCATCAACTGGTTTGAGTATCTCAAGGGCAAGTACGGAAAGATGCATCCAAGAAAAACCGAAATCAGAAACTTCGATACCATCGAGGTGACCAAGGTGGTGGAAGCCAACCAGAAACTCTACATCAACCGACAGGAAGGTTTCGTGGGTACAGGCTTGAAGAAGGATGAATTCGTATGCAACTGCTCTGACCTCGATGACATCATCATCTTCTACAAGGATGGAAAATTCAAGGTAACCAAGGTTGCCGACAAGATATTCGTGGGTAAGAACATCCTCCACGTACAGGTGTTCAAGAAGAACGACAAGCGAACCATCTACAACTGCGTATATCGCGACGGCAAGCAGGGCGACTACTTCATCAAGCGATTCAACGTAACCGCCATGACGCGCGACAAGCTCTACGATATCACCCAGGGCACACCGGGAAGCCGCATCATCTACTTCACCGCCAACCCTAACGGTGAAGCGGAAATCATCAAGGTGACGATGGAACCTGATCTGAGCAAGAAACGCCAGAGCATCTTCCTGGAGAAAGATTTCTCTGAAATCCTCATCAAGGGACGTGCAGCCAAGGGCAACCTGCTCACCAAGCGAACCATCCGCCGCATCGGATTGAAGAGCCACGGACACAGCACCCTGGGAGGAAGAAAAGTCTGGTTCGACCCGGATGTAAACCGCATCAACTATGATGAGAACGGCAGATTCCTGGGAGAATTCAACGATGATGACTCTATCCTGGTAGTACTCGACAACGGCGAATTCTACATCACCAACTTCGATGTGAACAACCATTACGAGGACAATATCCTGAGATTGGAGAAATGGGACGAGCACAAGATATGGACAGCCATTCTCTATGATGCCGACAACGAGGGATATCCATACATCAAGCGATTTACGATGGATGCCACCAAGCGCCACCAGAATTGTCTGGGAGAGAATCCGAACAGCAAGCTCATCCTGCTCACCGATACCCCATTCCCTCGCCTCAAGGTTACCTATGGGGGTGTGGATGTCATCCGACCTGCCGAAGAAATCGATGCCGAGCAATTCATCGCCCAGAAGAGTTTCAAGGCAAAGGGTAAGCGACTGACGACATGGAAGCTGGAAAGCATCGAGGAATTAGAGCCGACAAGATTCCCGGAACCTCCAGCAGAAGAAGATTCTGATGCAGAAGATACAACCGGCGATTCTGAAGGCTCAGGTAAGAATGCTGAAGCTGCAGAAAACCTCGATCCTGATGCAGGAAAAAGCGAGCAGCAGGTAATAGATGAACTGACCGGTCAAACCAATCTCTTCTCTGAAAAAGATTTCGAAGAAGATCAGAAAGACAAAGATTGGTTATCGAAGCAATAAAAGAATTCGAAAAGTTTTCGATATATATTGTTAGGAGGGTGTACTTGGATACACCCTCCTTTTTCTCTATAGATGATTATATGCGTCGCATTGCTGTATATTTTTACTTTTTATACCCCTTCAGTTTCTCCAGGCAGTAAGCCTTGAAATCATTCCAGTGATAATAAGGCTCCACATCGCTCTTGATAGGAAGCGTAGCTTCATCCTCGCAGAGCAATACCTTCACCAGCACATCATTCGCCTTGTTGCGATAGAATACAAACTGAAGGTTGGTAGCCATCGGAGTAATCTTATAATCAAACCATTGAGAAGAAATTCTCTCAGGATCCCTGATCTCCTCGCCATATCCATTCAGATCCAGGAGGCAAGTAAGCGGAGTAACCATCGTATCATGACCATATCTCAAGGTAGCACCCGGATGCGGAAGAGCTATGCAGCTATCAGCCTTCTCGATGATATCCATCAGAAGATTACGCTGGGAATATGGCTGAACATTGCCCGTATAAGGAGAATTGCCATACGCCATCTGCCACCAGATATTGGTACTTAACCAATTCTGATACAACTCCTCCTCGGTAAAGAGGTCGTAGAGCGAAACCTTGCCTCTCAACTCAGTACCCTGGATAGAGCTAGCCATCTCATAAAGCTTTCTGTTCAAGTCGCTCTGGTTGATATTCTGCTTCACCCAAGCCGGATCATTGAAAAGTTCCTGCATCACGCGGCTGTAATTAACGTGCTTCTGGGCAAACTCCTGCTGCACCACCTTGATGCCCACGCTATTTTTCAGGCTATCCAGGTATCTGTCACCTTGGTTCATATAATACATATCATGCTCGCTGGCATCATGGAAGATATGGAGCTTAGGATTCATGCGAAGCATCTGATGCAAACCGTTCTCCATAGAGAGGATGCAGCGGATCACCACCGTGCTTCGTGCCTCGATATTCGTATTACCGGCAAAGATCTCAGGAAATCTTTCCATCATTCGCTTGGTAATACCCTGATGCTGAAGAGCTCCCAGCGGAGTCAGTTCGCCATCACGTCCCTTTGCATCTTCACGAATCAGCTTCACCTTAGCCAGTGTTTCCTCACCCTTGGCAGTCAACTTACCTTCCTGCTTCGCCTTCAACAGGGAGAAATAAGGCACATCATATGCCTGCTTGCCAATCATATAGCGGGAGCCATGACGGCCATAGTGGCTCAGATAGAAAGGCTTATAGCCCTTAGGCGCCGGAGTTAACTGCTTCTGAGGCCCGCGATAAGCCACATAGTTACTACCCGAGAGTGTAATGTCTCGCTTGAAATCCTCCAGAGGACTCTGAGCAGACAATGGCATCGCAAAAGCAAGAGATGCCAACAATAATAGATTCTTTGTATTCATTGTTACTACATTTTTATTGTATAATTCATTTTTTCATCATGATTATTTTCAGTTTGCCTGCAAAAGTACCATTATTTCTCGTAAAAAACAAACAAACCCGCTTTTTTCTGCTCATTTCTTCTTTTTATTCGAATATTTATTGTATCTTTGCACTCACAAATGCGCTTGTGGCGAAATTGGTAGACGCGCTAGACTTAGGATCTAGTGGTTTAGGCCGTGTAGGTTCGAGTCCTATCAGGCGCACCCTTGAAAATGCTAAGTAGCTTATTATCAGCTATTTAGCATTTTCTGTTTGCCTAAATTCCCCGTGAAAATCCCCGTGTTTGCTTTAATAACTCCCATTTCAGCCTCAGCAAAGGAACGAAAAAAGCGACCATCCATCACGGACAATCGCTTTAAGTGTTCAATTAAAAAAATAGCTGATTATAGCTATTCGGGTGCAAAGGTACAAAATAAAAATCATACATAGCACTCTAAACGTAACTTTTACTATAATAAGCCATCTCTTTTCAAGACTTCTTCTTCTGAGGACGCACACGGAAAACCTGACGAAATTCCACGTATCTCTAAATCCTCATTTATACCACTATCAGGCGGCAACAAAGTTTCCTTTGTTATCTTCTTCGTTCCATCGGGTGCAACCTCAACATATCGGATATAATGCTTTATTGGCTGAGGCTGCCCACCTTTGGCATATTGCAATATTGCAGATACTTTGTTATTCTCCATCGTCCACCTCCTTTTCTCTTAAAGACTGAATACGTTCCATTATCTGCTCTATAGCCTCATCAGGTGCAATCTTTAATAGTTCCTCCAATTTGTGGTATTCGTAATCTAAAGATTGCTGCACATTTAAGGCTTGTTTCTTTGGGATAACATAACCTATCAATCCAGTTATCGCTTTAACACGTTCTACTGGCTGCAAAGATTCTAAATCTTTTTGCAGTTGCTTAGTGTTCTTATCTAATATTTGCCCGATACGCTTTACCAAATCGCTTGTAGCGTGATTTCTTGCGCCCTTTGGTCTACCATTCGGGTTTCCCGATTTTCCACTCTTAAACGCCATATTTTCTGTATTTTAATTGTTATTTACAACAAACCACTGTTACCCTCTCAAAGATTTACCCGTAAACGGGACAAACTTCGTGATTGCTCTCAGGCGGTCTATAGTTCTATCTCCATACTTTTGTTGCAACTCTGGGATATTTAGATTTGTGGAGATTACAAGCAAACGCCCTTTCTTTTCTGCCTCATCTACCAACTCAGGGAAAACCATTCTTTTGTTGCCATAGTTGTTTGCCATCCCCTCGTTTCCCACATCATCCAAACTTAGCAAATGATAGTTTAACAATTCGTCTGCTTTGTAATTCATATCCTTAGCATCACAGCAGTTTAGTATTTTGTGGTGTACCTGATTGATAAGACACGGCAAAATTCTAATTCCTATTAGCGACTTACCCAAACCACACGAACCGGTCATAAGTAAACCCTTACCCTCGTTATCTGCCATCCAGTCTACAATCGGACGATAATTGCTTTCATTCCATATTGCTTTTGTGATACGCCCACCTGAGAAACGGGCTACCATAAAATCAAGCCCTCCACGCAAACGCTTTTCTGCATCAGGAATCTTTATTCTCACCATATTAGGCATAGACGGATAATTACCATCTTGCAAATTCTTAATAATTTTAGCTACACTCTCCATATTACCAACCTCCTTTTGAATAATCTTTATTATTAGAATCTTGGAGCACTACCCCCATATCAGGCGTATTTGTTACCACCCTATTGTTATTAAGCGGAAATATCCCCGAATAATTATTAGCCATAGATTTCTCTACTATTTTCAAAGCAACTTCGCCATTACCACCCGACAAATTACCTAGCCTTGTAATGAACGCCTTTAAACCAGTTGGCTTGTATGTCTGCCCACGTTCTTTTTTATACGCTAGCCATCTAGTTATTGCCTCATTCATTCGGGCATCATCAGAAAAAGAAATAGTTTTCTCTATTAAAGATTTATCTTTATTATCTTTTCTATTTTCTATTTTCTCTTTTCTATTTAGTGAACGTTCGTTCAACGTTCGTTCAACGTTCGTATTACGTTCGTATACGTTCGTATCGTTTCGTAAACGTTCGTTCTCCTTTCTAGCCTCATCACGTTCTTTTGCGATACGCTTATTTGTTTCGCATCGCTTAGAATACTTTGTATCGAAATACTCCATATCTTCCTGAATCGCCTGAAACAATATTGCAGATACTGGCGGCACATCATCAGGAACATTACCGCTACTGGCATATTGCGCCATCATCTTTAAGACTTTTCCAGCCTCAGCATCAGACAACAAACCAATATTTTTTAATCGGTCTGTTTGGAAATTCACAAATTTCATACGTTGCCCTCCATTTCCTTTAGTGTGAACAAACTTAATTGTTGAGGCTTGCGCACCCACAAACTCGGATTTGCAGAATAATAATTAGCCTTATATCCAGTTGTTGCATCAGGTCGCTTGCAGATAGCTTGCAGCAATCCCATTGCCTCCAAATCACGCACATACCACGTTATGCTATTTCTCAGCATTCCCAAATCTAAAGCTGCATCCAGTGTGGTTGCAACCTTATATCGAAAATAGGCTAAAACTTTGGTTATGTCCTTAGAATTGCCTACCTTTGCAGTGTTGTTGTTCGGGCGGTCGTTATGGCTGCCCTTTACTTTTTCTTTCATCCTCTACCCTCCAATATTGATTTTACATCAGATAGCTTGTAGCGAGATTTGCGCCCTACCTTGATAGGAATCAGATATTTCTCTTTTTCCCATCGCCACAAAGTATTTTTTGACACGCCCACCATGTCGGCTACATCATCAGGCGTTAAATACTTTTCCTCATTCTTCTCTGCCTCCTTGGCTGCCATTGCCTCAGTTACGACACATAGCGCAAACTCTTTAAGGTCTGCTACAGATACCACTACCGAAATATTAGCATCAGTGTTTATTAGTTCATTGATGTTCATAATCTATTTTTTTTGTTTTTGGCTCTCCGTGTCTGTTTGAGGATTCTCCCCCACTTCTGCCATTTTCGCCCACATCATCAAGAAACAGATACATTGAATCCGTGTTTGAACGCTGCAAAGGTAGTGTGTAAAATAAAGCCTTGCAAGCAGTTGTCCAAATTGTCCTGATTGTTGTCCAAATTGTCCTGATTGTCCTCTCATCCGATTGCGTATGCATAAAAAAAAGGTGGATTTCTCCACCCTTTAAAGTTTAATTCTAAATGTTTTTTCTGATTGTTTTATTATCCCATTTGTTTTAGTTCTTTCGCAAAACGTGACTTTAAGCCATTCTCAGGATTTTCAATTAAAGGTTTCCCCAGTTTATCCTTTTCTTTCACCCATCCTTTAATCTTTCTTGCAATCTCATCATCCGACAAGCCACTAATTCTGCTATCAAATACGTATTGTTGTGAAACAAATCCAACAAACCACCCGAATATGAACGCTCTCCCTTTGCATCAGGTACAACGCTCAAAGATTCCTTATATTCCTCTAGCCATTTCATTTGTTGCTCATTTATGGCATACTTTGGGTATCTCTGCATTACACACAAAAGATTCTCTATATCATCAGCAGACAAAGCCCAACCTTTTAGATATCTAAGGAAATCAGATTTTAAAAGCCCTCTAAGGGTATTTGCATAACCTAACATCTTTCGCACTTCGGGCGGTCTGCTATCAGGGATTCTAACCTTTAGCATTCTCATTCCGTTATTTAATTCTACCCATTCACTCACCATTTTCTCGCCCTCCTATTGGTTTAACAATACATTTTCCCTCCATCATTCTTTTCTCAGGAATTTCAGGATATAACGGAATCGGCATAGCATTCTCTTTATAAAACTCGTTATTCTCCATATCGCTAGCCTTTACTATCTCTGTTATAAGCTGCTTTATTTGCCACTTATATTCGTTTATCTCCATCTTTAAGTTGTTAATCTCTATCTGCAATTCATTATTAGAGATACTGGCTTTAAGACTTTCTATTTTAGCGTTTGCCAACTCCTGGAAAATGGCAAAGTCCATTATTACTTTGCCATTCTCCAGTTTCTTACAATTTTCCTTTGTTATCATAACTTAGCCTCCTTATCCAATTTGGTTTATAACATCTAGCAAAGTAGAATCCTCTATTTTACGATAGCGAGAAAACGCCTTTGAACCCTCCACGTGTCCACTCATTTTGCCAATTATATTCGGGTCGCTCACCTTAAAGTAAGCATTGCCTACAAAGGTACGTCTTGCCAAATGGCTACTGGCTATTTCGTTTATCGGTCTTATCTCGTTTTCTCCAGTCTTGGGGTTTCTGATAACTACATTACGATTTATCCCAACTTCTGTAAAAATCTCCTTTATGGCATCATTGTACTTTTGTGGAGATATAAACGGGAACAATCTCCCTTTGGCATCCACGCCCTTGTATTTCTCAACCAGTGCCAACGCTTTAGGGTGCAAAGGTACACGTGCTTGCAAAGTTTGTTCGCCCTCATCCTTTGTTTTGTGTGGAGCATAAACTAGCATTCCGTCTATAATATTTTCACTTGTTAGCTTTACCAAATCGCCAACACGGCAACCAACAAAACATTGAAATACAAAAATATCTCTCTGAGCCTCCAAACGCTTGCTGCCTGATAAATCGTACTCTGCAATCTCGTTACGTTCTGAGATAGAAATGTAGTAAGGCGTACCAAACTTTTCTGAACCTATCTTAATTCCATCAAAAGGGCGATTCTTAGTTTTATCTGATTCATAAAGCCATACAAAGAACGCTTTCAGTTTTTTTGTTAGCTTTACAATTGTGTTATCGCCACGTGTCACTAACTTTGTTTGCCCTTTCTTTACGCCAATCGGATATTGCTTTAACAACTTCTTAAATATTACGGGATATTCCTCTGATAATTCTTTCTCATTTCTCAGGTAGTCCAAAAAATCCTCTATATCAGAACGTGTTATTTTATCCACATCAAAAGAAAACTTCTTATCCTCTGTAGCCTTTCTGAATCCCTCATATCGTGCCACATCACGAACCAGTACACGAATCGCCTTGGTGTGGTCGTAAGAAAAACCTTTCTTTGTCAAATACTCCTCTGCCAACTCGTAAAAAGTCTTTTTAGCCTCAACCTTTGCAGTATACTTTTCAGGGTGATTATACTTATCTACAACCAACTTAAACCACTTAGTATTGATTGCGCTTTTATCAGTTGTTTGTACCAAATTCAGAATATAAGTACAAAGTGCATCCATCTTTTGCGCTTGTTCTTCGTGATACTTTACATCATTGCCCACCTTGCGCCTATTCACCACAATCTCACCATTACGGAAATTATCAGCAGTAACAAAGATACCCGACTTTGCCATCAGGTCGTAATCTTTGCCATTGCGCAAACGAATCAGGATTTCCGCCATTCCCGTTTCTGTGCAAACTCTTTTAGATAATCTTTGATAAATCGTTGCCATAATCTTTATTTTTTAATTGAACGCTGCAAAGATAAGACTATTTTTTCAAACCGCCAAATAAAACACGGGGATTTTTTGAATTTCCCCGTCAAATTCCCCGTGTTTATTCAAACTCAATATAATTTCACAAAAACAAACGCAAAAGATATTAATGTTTTAGTACTGTAATACAAGCAGTTACATTTTACATTGATTTTCTTAGATTTTATTCACTTCCCCGTATCGTGTGCCTATCAGGCGCACCGAAGAAAATCCTAACTGCTTGATAATAAGCGGTTAGGATTTTTTCTTTTCTTTTTTTGGCAACATTTTGGCAACATATTTCAATGCTAATCTATAGTGACCGCCAAAAGCAAGGTATCATTTTACATACTTTCACACTATTTCTTGCGATTACACACACCACTTTAGTTTATCCCCATTCATAGAGGTTTTCGCCCAAAACTGAAAAAATCACAAAGAAAATACATTTTCCTACTGAATATATACCCTATTTCCAAAGAAAAATGCTATCTTTGTAGCTGTTTTAATATAAATGTGTCCTAAGACAATGCCTTATTTTTTAAGTAGGCTCATTTAGGAACAATAAAGAAGGAAACAATGGAAAAATATATAGAAATATTCAACAAGCTTTGGGAACACTCAGAGAATGAGGTTGTCGAGTTTAAGAAAGCAGAGACCAACTTTGATATCGATGAGTTGGGCAAATACTTCTCCGCTCTTAGCAATGAAGCAAACTTACGTGACCATGAGTTTGCTTGGATTGTATTTGGCGTTTGGGACAAAAAACATCAGATTATCGGTACAACATTCAAAGATGGTGAAGTTGCACTCAACCGTTTGAAGCAAGATATGTCTCAACATACCACCGACAACCTTATCTTTAGAGATATTGTACCTTTAGATATCGAAGGCAAACGAGTTTTATTATTCCAGATACCAGCATCACCACGCAACATAGTGATGCACTGGAAAGGTGTGGCTTATGGTCGTGATGGCGAAAGTCTGAAACCACTGAACCAGGCAAAACAAGATACTATCCGCCAACAGCCACCCATACCCGATTGGACAGCTCAACTTGTACCAAATGCCACGATCAATGACTTGGATGAATTAGCCGTAGCTACAGCTAAAGTCATGTTCAAAAAAGTTCATTCGTCAAGTATTCCTGCCGAAGAAATAGATGCATGGAGTACAGAAGAGTTCTTGGCTAATAGTATGATGATGCGAGAAGGGAAGCTCACTCGTGCAGCCATTCTACTATTGGGCAAACCCCTTTCTATTCAAAAGATTCATCCTGCCGTAGCACAAATCACTTGGACATGGGAAGATGAAGAAGGCATCGTACAAGATTATGAGCATTTTACAATACCTTTCATCTTGACCGTAGATAAGGTGTTGAGCAAAATACGTAACAAGACTATGCGTGAGTTGCCAGGTGGAACCCTGTTCCCAGACACCATGAAACAGTATGATGAATACACCATACGAGAGGCATTACATAACGCCATCGCACATCAGGATTACACCTTACAGCAGCGAATTGTTTTTGTAGAAGGTCCTAGTACCTTATATTATGGCAATGGTGGCAGTTTCATTCCAGGAACAATAGAAAATGCCCTGGAGCATAAAGGACCTCAATTTCATTATCGTAACGATTGTTTATGTCGTGGCATGGTTAACTTTAATATGATTGATACAGTAGGACGTGGTATCAAGAAGATCTACACTGAGCAACGTAATCGTTTCTTCCCTATGCCAGATTACGACATCGACAACGAACATCGTACTGTTGGGGTAACCATCTATGGCAAAATGATCGATGAGAAATATACCAATCTCTTAAAAGCAAATAACTCTTTGTCACTGAAAGAGTGCCTTTGGTTAGACGCAGTACAGAAGCATCATCCTATCACCAAGGAAGCTGCTAAACATCTTCATGAAAAGGGTTTGATAGAAGGTCGTGCACCACACTATACTATATCGCTAAAAGTTGCCAAAATGACTAAGCAGATAGGACACTATACAAAAGAAAATGGTCTTGCAGAAAATAGTATCCAAAAGTTATTGTTGCAATTGGCTCATAATGCAGGAAGTATGGGATTCAAACGTCAAGACGTTTATGAGGGACTACAACATGTTTTTCCATCAAGTTTAACTCAGGACGAGAAACTGAGAAAAATAGGAAATCTTCTTCGAAAAATAGCGAAAGAAGGATTTATTACAAAAACTATTAGTGGAAAACAATGGATTATTACAGAAAAAGGTGAACAAGAATTGAATTATTAATTTGTTACATAATTGCGATTGTCAAGTCATAATATGGGCATATTCGGTCGTTTTAAGTCGTTTTAAGTCGTTTTAAGTCGTTTTAAGTCGTTATTTGGCTATTTGAGGTCATTCTCGGCTATTTGAGGTCGTCACTTGGGCATAGCTCATGTAACTGGCATGTAACTGGGCGACTCGAAACAGCCCTAAAACAGAGCAAAAACCCTTTAAAACAGTGCTTGGCGCATGTAACTGGCATGTAACTGAATAAAAGAAGGCTCGTATGGACAATGCTAGTTTTCAAACAGAGTTTATACATCAATAGTTCGTTAATAATTCAATAATGTGCTAAGCAGCTATACGCTGTAAGCACGAGAGATCTTTGAAAATCTTGCTAATTAAAGTTCGGTTCGGGATGTACCCGCATGCTTTAAAAATTCGTCTCACCAGATAAATGTTGGTCATCAGTGACTTGAATGAAGACATAGAATATTCCATTCCCATCTCCTTCATAGTTACCTTGGCAACATTTAGTGATGTGAACGAAGCATT
>NZ_QSIG01000025.1:0-56330 GCF_003468525.1 Prevotella sp. AM34-19LB
GGTGGCTACATATTGATGTTGTGCTGTTGCTTTTTACTGAAAGCTGCTACTAACGACTCATAAATCTACCCTTAATCGTGTATTGGATGATAGTTGCGGATTTTAGGATGAATATAAAAAATCCCTGTAACTTATAGCAAGTTACAGGGATCATTTATACTTATTGTTTTGTTATCTCAAAGAAATTACTTCTTGTTGATAGCGAGGTCGATAGCTACAGCGATAGCAACAGTAGCACCTACCATAGGGTTGTTACCCATACCGAGGAAGCCCATCATCTCTACGTGAGCAGGAACTGAAGAAGAACCTGCAAACTGAGCGTCTGAGTGCATACGACCCATAGTATCAGTCATACCGTAAGAAGCAGGACCAGCAGCCATGTTATCTGGGTGCAATGTACGACCTGTACCACCACCAGAAGCTACTGAGAAGTATGGCTTACCAGCAGCCACACGCTCCTTCTTGTATGTACCAGCAACTGGGTGCTGGAAACGTGTAGGGTTTGTAGAGTTACCAGTGATAGATACATCTACATCCTCGCTCCAGTTGATAGCAACACCCTCGCGAACGTCGTCAGCGCCGTAGCAGTTAACCTTAGCACGTGGACCGTCGCTGTAAGCGATGCGGTTAACAACCTTCAACTCACCAGTGTAGTAATCAAACTTTGTCTGAACGTATGTGAAACCGTTGATGCGGCTGATGATCTGAGCTGCATCCTTACCAAGACCGTTCAAGATAACGCGCAATGGGTTCTTGCGAACCTTGTTAGCCATCTCAGCAATCTTGATAGCACCCTCAGCAGCAGCGAAAGACTCGTGACCAGCCAAGAAAGCGAAGCACTGAGTCTCCTCACGGAGCAAACGAGCAGCCAAGTTACCGTGACCGAGACCAACCTTACGGTCGTCAGCTACAGAACCAGGGATGCAGAAAGCCTGCAAACCGATACCGATAGCCTCAGCTGCGTCAGCAGCAGTCTTAGCACCGTTCTTGATAGCGATAGCAGCACCAGCTACATACGCCCACTTAGCGTTCTCGAAGCAGATACGCTGAGTATCTTCACACATCTGATAAGGGTCAACACCTGCGTCCTCGCAGATTTGATTAGCCTCTTCCAAGCTCTGAATACCGTTAGCATTAAGAGCAGCAAGAACCTGCTTCTCGCGACGTTCCTGACTTTCGTAACTTACTTTTCTAATCATATCTGTATCTCCTTATTATTCTTTACGTGGATCAATTGCTTTAACAACACCCTGCTCAGCAGTTGTACGACCGTAGCTACCTGTGAACTTCTTGACAGCCTCGTTAGCGTCCATACCGTTCTTGATAGCCTCCATCATCTTGCCGAGGTGAACATACTCGTAACCACAAACCTGGCTGTCCTTATCCAAGAACTGCTTTGTGATGTAACCCTCTGTCAACTCAAGGTAACGTGTACCCTTAGCTACAGTACCATAGAGAGTACCAGTCTGTGAACGAAGACCCTTACCCAAGTCCTCAAGACCTGCACCGATAACAAGACCGCCCTCAGAGAAAGCGCTCTGGCTACGACCGTAAACAATCTGGAGGAAGAGCTCGCGCATTGCTGTATTGATAGCATCGCAAACGAGGTCAGTGTTCAAAGCCTCAAGGATAGTCTTGCCTGGAAGAATCTCAGAAGCCATAGCAGCTGAGTGAGTCATACCAGTACAACCGATAGTCTCAACGAGAGCCTCCTGAATAACGCCTTCCTTGATGTTCAAAGAGAGCTTACAAGCACCCTGCTGAGGAGCACACCAACCCACACCGTGAGTATAACCAGAGATGTCCTTGATCTCTTTTGCCTGAATCCATTTTCCCTCTTCAGGAATTGGAGCTGGTCCGTGGTTAGGACCCTTAGCGACAACGCACATGTTGTCTACTTCTTTAGAATAGATCATATTCGCTAAATTTTATATTAATGAATATATATAAGTATAAATTCTTCTTATTTTGCTGAAACATTGGCTTGATAACCTCAATTCCGACCACAAAAGTACAAAAAATATCTGTAAAATACCCAAAAATGAGTATTCTTTTTAACTCTTTAACCTAATATTTAGATTTTTTCTTGGGTTTGTCCCTATTTTGATGTATCTTTGCAAACTGAAAATAGCAATTTTGAAGATTATGATTGAAGTTAAGATACAGGACGCCGTGCTTCAGCAGGCAGCGGAGGCAGGCATGGATGAATTTGTGAAGGCTTTCGTGGATGCAATCCGCGAGGCAATTGGTGGCGAACTCACTGCTGAGACCATGGCTGAGCTGAATAGCGACCAGATTACGCTCCTGGCGTGGGATACCCTGCACGAGGAGATGATGGATGGTGGTATGATCCAGCTCATCCATAACGGCTATGGTGCCTTCCTCTGGAAGAATCCTACTGACAAGGCGTTCCGTAACTGGGGGCTCGTGGAGCTTTCAAAGCTTATCAAGAAAAGTCATTTCCTCTATAAGAGTCATCATGAAGACATCGAGGGGGATATGAGCGATGAAGACTTCATGGCGCTTTATGAGAAATTCCCTGAGTTTGATGATTTCGATGATGAATTTGTGGAGAACGAAGAGGAGTGGACCAGCAAGGTGGCTTTCTATATTGATGAGCACATCGAAAACTTCGTCACTATTATATAATATTAAGGTATTAGGATTATGAACAAGAAAGATCAGGAACTCCGTAAGAAGAGTCCGATACAGATACGCAACAAGAAGGCCTCGTTTGAGTACTTCTTTGTTGATACTTATACCGCTGGTATCGTACTTACCGGTACCGAGATCAAGTCGATCCGTGGCGGTAAGGCATCCCTGGTAGATTGCTACTGCGATTTCTATCAGGGTGAACTGTGGGTGAAGGGTATGAATATCTCGCCTTATTTCTATGGCTCTTTTGCCAATCATGAGGCTCGCCGCGACCGCAAGCTCCTTCTCACCAAGCGCGAACTGCGCCGATTGGAAGAGGATAGCAAGCAGCCGGGCTTTACCATCGTGCCAACACTTGTCTTCATTGACGACAATGGACGTGCCAAGGTGGATATCGCCCTCTGCAAGGGTAAGAAGGAGTATGACAAGCGTCAGACCCTGAAGGAGAAAGAGGATAGAAGAGAGATGGATAGAGCTATCAAGCACTTTTAGACAATGAAAAATATAAGAGAGATTGCTAAGGAGAAGATTCTGATTCTCGACGGTGCCATGGGTACCGAGATTCAGAAATATAATTTAACCGAGGATGACTTCCGTGGCGAGCGTTTCCGCGATGTGCCGGGAATGATGAAGGGCAACAACGATATGCTCAACATCACTCGCCCTGATGTTATCTCTGATATTTACCGGCGTTACCTGGAGGCGGGCGCCGATATCATCACGGCGAACACCTTCTCGTGTCAGCGCATCTCGCAGGCGGATTATCACCTGGAAGACTGTGCCAGGGAGATGGCTTTCGAGGGTGCTCGCCTGGCGCGTATCGAATGCGATAAGTTTTCTACCCCCGATAAACCACGCTTCGTAGCAGGAGATGTGGGACCTACCAATAAAACTTGTTCCATGAGTCCGGACGTCAGTAATCCTGCCGCCCGGGAGATTACGTACGATGAACTTTTCACCGATGTCTGCGAACAGGTGGATGGTCTCATCGAAGGTGGAGCGGATGTCATCCTTATCGAAACCATCTTCGATACGCTCAACTGCAAGGCGATGATCGACGCTGCCATCACTATGATGAAGAAGCATGGGGTAGAACTGCCTATTATGATCAGTCTTACGGTGAGTGATCTGGCTGGCAGAACTCTGAGCGGTCAGACCGTGGATGCTTTCCTGGCTTCGCTCTCTCCTTATCCTATTTTCTCGGTAGGTATGAACTGTGCCTTCGGTGCCCCTCAGATGAAACCGTTCATCGAGCATCTGGCAAAGGTTGCACCTTATTATATTAGTGCCCATCCTAATGCCGGATTGCCTAACGAGATGGGACAATATGACGAGACTGCAGAGTCGATGGCTCCGCAGATAGCCGAGTTTATCGATGAAGGCATCGTCAATATCATCGGCGGCTGCTGTGGAACCAGTCCGGAATTCATCGCTCACTATGCCCGATGTGCCGAGGGTAAGAAACCACATCAGGTAGTAGAGAAGCCTCAGTATATGTGGCTCTCGGGCTTAGACTTGCTGCAGGTAGATGACTCCGTTCATCTGCCAGTAGATGCCAGTCGCTTTGTGAATGTAGGCGAACGCTGTAACGTGGCTGGTAGCAGGAAGTTCCTGCGATTGATTAATGAAAAAGGTTATGAGGAA
This sequence comes from Prevotella sp. AM34-19LB, assembly GCF_003468525.1. NCBI lineage: Bacteria > Pseudomonadati > Bacteroidota > Bacteroidia > Bacteroidales > Prevotellaceae > Prevotella > Prevotella sp. AM34-19LB. Next base: position 4,300 of record NZ_QSIG01000025.1, read on the forward strand.
GCCATCGGCATCGCCCGTAAGCAGGTGGCAGATGGTGCAGCCGTGGTGGATGTAAACATGGATGACGGACTGCTGGATGCCAAGGCGGAAATGGTGAACTTCCTCAATATGATAGCGGCAGAACCTGAGACTGCAAGGTGCCTGTGATGATTGACTCCTCGAAGTGGAATGTGATTCTTGCCGGACTGAAGTGCTGTCAGGGTAAGTGTATCGTGAATTCCATCTCCCTGAAGGAGGGCGAAGAGGTGTTCCTCTCTCATGCACGTGATGTGATGCGTTATGGCGCCGCCGTCGTGGTGATGTGCTTCGATGAAGTGGGACAGGCCACTACCTATGAGCGACGTATCGAGATTGCCGGGCGTGCCTATCACCTCCTGGTAGATAAACTGGGGATGAATCCGCTCGACATCATCTTTGACCCGAATGTGCTTGCCATCGCTACGGGTATGGAGGAGCACGATAATTATGCCGTGGAATTCATTCGTGCCACCGAGTGGATTCATCAGAATCTGCCTGGAGCACATGTCAGTGGTGGAGTCAGCAACCTCTCGTTCTCGTTCCGTGGTAATACGTATATCCGCGAAGCAATTCATTGTGTATTCCTGCATCATGCCCAGAAGGTGGGCATGGACTTTGGTATCGTAAATGCCAAGGCAAGAATGGATTATCATAAAATACCTAAAGAACAGCTCGAACTCATCGAGGATGTGGTGTTGAACCGCAGAAAGGGCGCTGCCGATGACCTCATCGAACTGGCTGCCGAAATCAAGGCGAAGGCTGATGCAGCAAAAGCAGCTGCCAAGGCGGGCGGTGCGCCAGCTCCGAAGCCTGCTGCACCAGAGTGGCGCAAGCAGACTGTGGAGGAAAGGTTGAAGTATGCCCTGCAGAAGGGTATCACCGAGTTCCTGCAACCTGATATAGACGAGGCATTGCAGAAGTATCCGCATGCCGTGAACGTCATAGAAGGTCCGCTGATGGATGGTATGAACCTGGTAGGTGAACTCTTCGGTAAGGGCGAGATGTTCCTGCCGCAGGTGGTGAAGACGGCACGAACCATGAAGGCTGCCGTTTCCATCCTCCAGCCTCATATCGAAGCAGAGAAACAGGGTGGAAGTACTTCTGCCGGAAAGATTCTGATGGCGACCGTAAAGGGAGATGTGCATGATATCGGTAAGAATATCGTGTGCGTGGTGATGTCGTGCAACAACTATGATATCATCGACCTGGGCGTGATGGTACCTGCCGAGCAGATTGTGAAGAAGGCGATAGAAGAGAAGGTGGATGCCATCGGCTTGAGCGGCCTGATTACGCCATCACTGGAAGAGATGGTTCACACAGCCCAGGAGATGCAGAAGGCAGGCTTGCGTATCCCGATCATGGTGGGAGGCGCTACCACGAGCGAACTGCATGTGGCATTGAAAATCGCACCGGTGTATGATGGACCGGTTATCTGGGTGAAGGATGCTTCGCTGAATGCCGGTATCTGTGCCCGCTTCCTCAACGAGACAGAATGCCCTAAGTTTATTGCTGAACTTGATGAGCGATACGAACGCTTGCGCAATGAGTATCATGAACAGCAGGCGAAGATTGCCTCGCTGGAAGAAGCACGAAAGAACAAGCTTGAGCTGTTTTAAACTAAGCGTTTGTTGATAATGTAGCAAAAATGTTTTATAATAGAATATATAAGGTATTAGTAATAAGGATAATATGATCAAGACGGTTATTTTTGATATGGGTGGTGTCGTAATCACCCTCGACGAGAATGAGGCAGGCAAACGCTTTGTTGAGTTAGGTATGAAGGAGTTTGCCGAGAAGATGGATCCTTATAAGCAGTCGGGCTTGAATGGCGATCTGGAAGAAGGAAAGCTTTCCGAGGAGGAGTATCGCCGTCAGGTAAGCGAGAAGGTGGGTCGAGAGGTGAGCTTTGAGGAGCTGCAGCATTGCTGGCTGGGCTATATGAAGGAGGTGCCTGCCCGCAAGTTGATGACCATCAGAAATCTCAAGAAGCAGGGATATCGCGTGGTCTTGCTCAGCAATACCAATCCATACGTATCGGCTTGGACGGATAGTGAGGAATTCTCTGGCGACGGTCATCCTATCGGTGATTATTTCGATGCCATGTATCGCAGCTATGAGGTGAAATATATGAAGCCGGACGAGAATTTCTTCCGTTACGTGATGGCTCAGGAAAAGGCGTTGCCGGAGGAATGTCTCTTTATTGATGATGGCGCCCGTAACTGCTGTGCGGCTTCTGAGGTAGGGCTCTTTACTTATTGTCCGCAGAACGGAGAAGACTGGTGCGATAAAATCTACGATTATTTGAAGTATGATTTATGGTGATTATTTGCAGCCCAACTGCAAATAATTGCCATTTTATTTTGCATTCTGCAAGAAATAATGTACTTTTGCAGTCGCAAATATTAAATAATTAGATAATGGTTAAGAAGAAAAGATGGCATTGTCTGCCTGGTCAGCCTATTACAGAGCTTGATAAGCAGGTGATGTTTTGGGAAAATAAGGGTAAGCTTGTGCCTACCCGCGACTTGATTAAGACTCCAGAACAAATAGAAGGTATCCGCAAGAGTGGTGTCGTGAATACAGGTTGTCTCGATGCTGTTGCCGAGATGATCCGTCCGGGTATCAATACTCAGCAGATCGATGACCTCTGTATGCAATATTGCAAGGATCATAATGCGATTCCTGCCTGCCTCAACTATGAGGGCTACCCTAAGAGTGTATGTACATCCATCAATGAAGTGGTATGTCATGGTATTCCTAAGGAAGAGGATGTGCTCGAAGAGGGTGATATCGTCAATGTGGATATGACTACCATCGTGGATGGTTACTATGCGGATGCCAGCCGTATGTTCATCGTTGGCGGCAAGACAACTCCGGAAAAGGAACAGTTGGTTCGTGTTGCCAAGGAGTGTCTTGAGATTGGTATGGAGGCGGCTAAGCCTTACTCTTTTGTGGGCGATATCGGTCATGCCATCGAAAAGCATTGCAAGAAGTATGGTTATGGTGTTGTCCGTGACCTTTGTGGTCATGGAGTAGGCTGTCAGTTCCATGAAGAGCCTGAGGTTCTTCATTATGGTCATAGAGGAACTGGTATGTTGCTCGTGCCTGGTATGGTGTTTACTATCGAGCCAATGATCAATATGGGAACCTGGCAGGTGTTCATCGATGCCGAAGATCCATACGGATGGGAGGTTATTACCGGTGACGAGAAGCCATCTGCTCAATGGGAGCATACACTCGTGATGACTGAGACGGGTGTGGAGATTCTTACACATTAATATATATGGGCTTAGCCTTAGTAATTATGGAAGAAAAAAAGGATATATATATATTAGGTATAGAGAGCAGTTGCGACGATACCTCTGCCGCAGTGCTCAAGAATGGAGTGCTGCTGAGCAACGTGACTGCTTCGCAGGAAGTGCACCGTGCCTATGGTGGCGTGGTGCCTGAGCTTGCTTCCCGTGCTCATCAGCAGAATGTGGTGCCTGTGGTAGATCAGGCTATCGCTCGTGCGGGCATCAGGAAGGAAGATCTGTCTGCCGTTGCCTTCACCCGTGGACCGGGTCTGATGGGTTCTCTGCTCGTGGGTGTGAGTTTTGCCAAGGGCTTTGCCCGTTCGCTCAACATCCCGATGATTGATGTCAATCACTTGCAGGGTCATGTGATGGCTCATTTCATCAAGGGAAGCGATGATGACCAGAGTGCACCTCCATTCCCATTTATCTGTCTCCTTGTGAGCGGTGGAAACTCGCAGATTGTGAAGGTGAATGCCTACAACGATATGGAGGTTTTCGGTCAGACTATCGATGATGCTGCCGGTGAGGCGATAGATAAGTGTGCCAAGGTGTTGGAGTGGGGCTACCCAGGTGGTCCTGTTGTAGATAAGTATGCCCGCCAGGGTAATCCGAAGGCTTTCAGCTTTGCTGAGCCACATATCCCTGGACTGAACTATAGCTTCTCTGGCTTCAAGACCAGTTTCCTCTACAGTTTGCGCAAGTGGGTAGCTGCTGATCCTGATTTTGTGGAGAAGAACAAGTTTGACCTGGCTGCGAGCATTGAGTTCACCATCGTGGATATCCTGATGAAGAAATTGCGTATGGCAGTGAAGCAGACAGGAATCAAGCATGTGGCTGTGGCTGGTGGTGTGAGTGCCAACAATGGTCTCCGGAATGCTTTCCATGATCATGCCAAGCGTTTTGGCTGGACCATCTACATACCAAAGTTCAGCTATACCACAGACAATGCGGCTATGATTGGTTGTGTAGGTACATTCAAGTATCTTGATGGCGATTTTGCCACCATCGATCTGCCTGCATATAGTAAAGTAACATTTAAATAAATAAGAATTCTTATGGAATTTGAAACAAAGATATTAAGCAAGAGCATCCAGGAGATGCTCTATAACAGTGACAAGACAGTGGGCACAGCTGAGAGCTGCACAGGCGGTCGTATCGCCGAAGCGCTCATCTCTGTGCCAGGTGCCAGCAATTACTTCAAGGGCGGTGTGGTAAGTTATACCAATGAGGTAAAAGAGAATCTTCTCGGAGTAAGCCATGAGCTTCTGGAGGAGAAGACGGCCTTCTGCGAGGAAGTAGCCAAGGAGATGGTGCTTGGTGCCATCAAAGCCCTGAATGTTGATTTCGCTATTTCGGCAACAGGTGTATCGGGACCTACAGGTGGTACTCCATCTGCGCCAGTGGGTACAATCTTCGTAGGATTTGGTAGCAAGGATGATGTTCGTGTGGTGAAACTCACAGAGGATTTCGGTCGCGATATCAATCTTGCAATTGCCACAAATACAGCGCTTAAGGGTATGCTCGATTTCCTGAAAGAACATACTGAAGATTTGAAAAAAGAGGCATAAAATGCTAATTTAGAGCCATAAAGTATTAATAATCCTTAAAAGACAGCGTTCTTTTAGGGATTATTTTGTTATTACCGAATTATTTTGTAATTTTGCACTCTGTTTGGAATAGGTATCAATTAACGAATTACAAAATTAAAGATAGAAATGTCTAAAATTTGTCAAATCACAGGTAAGAAGGCACAGTTAGGTTGCAATGTGTCTCACTCAAAGCACCGTACAAAGAGAAGCTTTGACGTTAACCTCTTCAGCAAGAAATTCTACTATGTAGAAGAGGGTTGCTGGATCAGCCTCAAGATCAGTGCTGCTGGTCTTCGTCTTATTAACAAGGTAGGTCTCGATGCTGCTTTGAATCAGGCAGTAAAGAAGGGCTACGTAGATTGGAAGGACATTAAAGTTATAGGAGAATAATATCATGGCAAAGAAAGCAAAAGGTAATAGAGTACAAGTTATCCTCGAGTGCACTGAGCATAAGAACAGTGGTATGCCAGGTACAAGCCGTTACGTGACTACAAAGAATCGTAAGAACACTCCTGAGCGTCTTGAGTTGATGAAGTACAACCCAATCCTTAAGAAGATGACTCTTCACAAGGAGATTAAGTAAGCTCGCTTACAAGTTTATAAACAATTTTATCAATTTTAATAGACTATGGCAAAGAAAGCGGTCGCTACCCTCCACGAAGGTAACATGGATGGTCGCGCATACACAAAGGTTATCAAGATGGTTAAGAGCCCTAAGACTGGTGCTTACGTTTTCGATGAGAAGATGGTACCAAACGAGGCTGTTAAGGATTTCTTCAAGGACTAATCTGATTGCATAAGCATTCAGACTAGCGTTCTCTTGGAGACTCGCATAAATACAATAAGGTCGCAATACCCTTTCAAAGGGTATGCGGCCTTTTATGTTTTTGTTACTGAAGCTGTTTTTTGCGTATGAGTATATATTTCTTTCTTTTTTCTTTTGCTATTTCAAAATAAAAACGTAACTTTGCACAGAATAAGTGAAATATCCGTTTTTGCAGAAAAGGGGATATATATAATGTTTTTTAAGAAGAAAGGAACAAGATAAGATGCCGTTAAGATTACCGGATAAACTTCCAGCTATTGAGCTGCTGAAGCATGAGAATATTTTCGTGATGGATGAGAGTCGTGCGCACAGTCAGGAAATCAGACCGCTGAAGATTTGTGTGCTCAACCTGATGCCGCTGAAGATCACGACAGAAACTGATTTGGTGAGATTGCTCTCCAATACGCCTCTGCAGTTGGAGGTTTACTTCATGAAGTTGAAGAGCCATACTCCAAAGAATACGCCGATAGAGCATATGATGATGTTCTATAAGGACTTTGCGGAACTGTCAAAGCAGAAGTTTGACGGTATGATAGTGACGGGTGCTCCTATCGAGACGATGGAATATGAGGAGGTGGAGTATTGGCCGGAAATCCAGGAGATATTCAATTGGGCACGTACCCACGTTACCTCTACGCTGTATATCTGCTGGGGTGCGCAGGCTGGACTCTATCACTTTTATGGTGTTCCAAAATATAAGCTTGATAAAAAGAAGTTTGGTATCTTTCCTCAGAAACCGCTTGATCCGTCACTCCCTATCTTCCGTGGCTTTGATGACATCTTCAATATGCCACACAGCCGCCATACAGAGGTGCGCAGGGAAGACATCGAAAAAGTGCCGGGACTGGATATTATCGCAGAATCTGTAGAGAGTGGCGTGAGTATCGTAATGGCGAGGGATGGACGCGAATTCTTCGTAACTGGTCATCTGGAATATGCGCCTAACACGCTCGATAAGGAGTATAAAAGAGACATGGGCAAGCGAGACGACGTAGAATTGCCTGAGAACTATTACTTCCATGATGATCCGAATGAGGCTCCTTTGGTAACATGGCGTGCCCATGCCAACCTGTTCTACAGTAACTGGATCAACTATTACGTTTATCAGGAAACTCCTTATAATATTGATGATATTCAATAAGGTTATTGATGATATCCAATAAGTTTGGAGTTGTAAAAAGAACTAAGATAGTTTAGGAAATGAATGATATTGAAGCTAAGAAGAAAAAAGAGATACACTTGACGGAGCTGGAACTTCTTGCCCCAGCCAAGAATCTGGAGTGTGGAATTGCAGCTATCGATCATGGTGCCGATGCGGTGTATATAGGTGCACCCCGTTTTGGAGCCCGCGCTGCTGCTGGCAACTCACTGGAGGATATTAAGAAACTCTGTGATTATGCCCATCAGTTTCGTGCCAAGGTTCACGTGACGGTGAATACTATCATCTATGAAAACGAGATGGAAGATACGCTGATGATGATTGGCGAGTTGGACCGTATCGGAGTGGATGCACTCCTGTTGCAGGATATGGGTGTTCTCTGGGATGTAAGAGCCAATCATCTCTGGCATCGTGAGTTGCATTCCAGCACGCAGTGTGATGCCCGTTCTGCCGACAAGGTTGCCTGGCTGTCAACGCTAGGATTCGATAGAGTGGTCCTTGCCCGTGAACTTTCTCTTGATGAAATTAGGGAAATCCACAGGAAAAATCCTTCTACGCAGTTGGAGGTCTTTGTGCATGGTGCGCTTTGTGTCAGCTATTCGGGTGTATGCTACGCTTCGGAAAAGTGTTTCGGTCGTTCTGCAAACCGTGGTGAGTGTGCTCAGTTCTGCAGAATGAAATTCAATCTCATAGATTCCAATGAGAATGAAATAGAGCATGAGCGTCATCTGCTGTCATTGAAGGATCTCTGCCAGATAGATCATCTGCAGGAACTTGCTGATGCGGGTGCAACTTCTTTCAAGATTGAAGGACGCCTGAAGGATGTAAACTATGTGAAGAATGTTGTGGCTGCCTATAGTCGGAAACTCGATGAGGTGGTAGCTGCCAATCCGGATAAGTATTGTAGAGCATCATTCGGTCGTGCTATCCATACTTTCCAGCCTAACTTGAAAAAGACATTCAACAGAGGATTTACCAACTATTTCCTCAATGGGCGACAGCCTGACATCGCTTCTTTTGATACACCGAAGGCGATGGGCGAGTATGTTGGTAAGGTCAAGGAGATAAGAGGTAATGTTTCCTTCAACGTGGCGACAGTGGCAAGTTTTGCCAATGGTGATGGTCTCTGCTTTATCAATGACAAGAAAGAGCTGGAGGGATTCCGCGTAAACCGTGTGGAAGGTAACCGACTCTATCCGCTCCGTATGCCGGAGCATCTGCGCCCAGGCATGGCTCTCTATCGTAATAATGACCAGGCTTTTGAGAACATTCTATCAAAGAAAACTGCGAGCCGCAAGATTCCTCTCCACATCAGAATTACGCCTCAGTATTCTGAATCCGGTGCCCTTCAGCAGGTTTATATAGAGATAGGTGCTTCGGTTCATGTTCCTCAATTGCTCACAATGACTACGGAAGGTTTTGTGGAGAAGCATCTCGCCTACAAGATTGACGAGTATTCTTATGAGTTTGATGCGCCGCTGGAATTGGCAAGGCGTCCGCAGGGTGATAACATCAGACAGCAGTTGAGCAAGATGGGTAATACGATATTTGAGTGTGATGAAGTTGTTCTGGCAGGAGATCTTGAGAATTATTTCATTCCAAACAGTGTGTTGTCTGAGGTTCGTAGAGCTTTGATTGAGAGTGCGACAGAAGGTATTCAGAATATTGTAGATAGATCCTTGGCGAAAGGCGTGATGGAAGAATTATTCTCCGCACCTTATCAGTTGAATCAGGTGGGTGAGCATAAGATGGATACGTGGAAGTTTGTCTGGCAGCCAGATTATGCTAAGTGGCCTTATCTGTATAATATCGCTAACCGCAGTGCTGAGCATTTCTACAAGACTCATGGCATGACGTTTAATTCAACTGCATTTGAGCTAGAGCAGCCTAAGGGAGAATCGCTCATCATGCAGTGCCGCCATTGCATCCGCTACTCTTTGGGCTATTGTGTAAAACGAGGAGGCAAGAAGCCGCAATGGAAGGAGCCTCTGTTCCTGGAGCTGGGTGATGGCAGAAGATTCCGCTTGGAATTCAACTGTGCGCAGTGCCAGATGAATGTCTATAGCACAAAATAATAACGAAACGGGGTTCGCAACCCCAAAATGAAGAATGAGAATAAAACTGATGATAAAAATGATGGTATGTATGTTGGGCATCTGTTTGATGCTCAACAGCTGCTATCATCGTCATAACTCCCATCAGCAGCATGCAGCCATGCTGGAGTACAGTGATCGTCAGTTGGATTCTATCTCATTCTCTACCACCCACCATTACACCAACAAATATAACTTTATGGTGTTTAAGGATTCTATCCACTTGATGCGACAGCAGCCTGAAGAATTAGTGAGTGGTCTTTCGGTAGATTCATTCTCTGTCAAGAAGAACCAGCTTCTGGTTGTGACAGATATCCGTATGGTGCCACAAGACAGCATAGATTCTGTATGGGTGCAGCTTGCTACTGAAGATAACAGGTTTGGATGGAGTAGGGAATCGAGATTGCTTCCTCAGGTAGTACCGGATGATCCTATCTCTGAATTCATCATGACTTTCAGTAATGTCCACTTGCTTATTTTTCTCGTGGTCATTGTAGTCATCACATTGGCTTATCTGGTAAGAAAGGTATTTCATAGCAATGCCAAGATTGTGCATTTCAATGATATTGATTCGCCGTATCCTCTTGCTCTTGTGCTTCTGGTATCTATCTCGGCAGCCTTTTATGCCTGGATTCAGACTTTTGAACCAGAGATGTGGCGACAGTTCTATTTCCATCCGTCATTGAATCCTTTTGCAGTACCTAAGGTGTTGGGAGTATTTCTTGCCTTGGTATGGAGTATTCTCATTGTAGGACTGGCATGTGTCGATGAAGTTTATCATCGTCTTCCGTTTGGAGAAGCCCTGTTGTATCTGGGCGGTCTGGCAGGTGTATGTGCGCTTGATTATATCATTTTCAGTGTTTCTACCTTATATTATATAGGCTATATCCTGCTGGTGGCATACATTTGGTTTGCCATCAAAGCCTATCGCAGGGGGAATTCCTAATAAATAAGGATTCTGGGTGCCAGGAAAAAGCAGTACCTTTGCACCCGTTATGAAAAAAGATATAATTAATAGGAAAATGATTGCATTGGCGCTGGCTTCTTCTGTTGCGCCAATCTCCTTGTGGGCTGGCACAAGCAATGTCTTGTCCCTTGATAATAACAAAGTTGATAATACTGATTTCAAAGTATTCACTGATAGCAGCAAGGTTTTTGATATAGACGAGGTGGTTGTGGTTTCACAACCGAAAGAGAACTTTCGCCTTCGCCAGCAATCACTCAGCAGTACTTCTGTTGGTGGATTTCAGATACAGAAACTAGGCACCCGCGATTTGCGCGAGCTTTCTAGTTATATCCCTAATTTTGTGATGCCTAACTATGGCAGCCGTCTTTCCAGTGCTATGTATGTGCGTGGCATTGGCAGCAGAGTGAACAGTCCTGCGGTAGGTATCTATCTGGATGGCATTCCGGTATTGAGCAAGTCTGCCTTCAATCTTCATCATTATCAGACTTCCCGTATTGATGTCTTGCGTGGACCTCAGGCTACTCTCTATGGTCAGAACACAGAGGGCGGACTGGTGCGTATCTATTCCCGCAATCCGTTTGAATATGAGGGCACAGATTTGAAGTTGGGTTATGGCTCCCGATATTATCGCAATGTAGAGCTGGCTCATTATCATCGTATCAATGACCATCTGGCGTTTACTGTAGCAGCTTTCAATGATGCACAGAAGGGATTCTTCAGAAATACGAATACCGGCAGCAGAGCCGACAAATATAATGAGGCTGGAGGAAAGATAGTGCTGAAGGCAAAGCTTAACAGAGGATGGAACGTAGATCTTCTCGCCAACTATCAGTATGTTGACCAGAATGGTTTCCCTTATGGCAAGCTGGATTTGGAGACAGGCAAGGCTGCGCTTCCTTCCACCACCTTCGACGGAACCTATTTGCGTCATTCCTTTATCTCGGGTGTTACCGTAAATCATACAGGGGCAGATTATAGCTTTGCTTCTACCACGAGCTATCAGTATCTGAAGGATAAGATGAATATGGATCAGGATTATCTTCCTACCGATTATATGAGCATCCTGCAGGAGCAGCTTCAGAACTCGCTTACCCAGGAATTTACCTTGAAGAGTAATCGCGCTGTGGGTGGTTTCTGGAATTGGACCGCGGGTGGCTTCTTCTCTTATCAGTGGCTGAAGACCAATGGACCGGTCTTCTTCAATGAGGGTATGACCCAGCCTATCGGCAATGCTATCCAGCAGCAGATGTATAATGCGATGCTCAATGTGATGGCACAGAAGATGATGGAAAAGGGTATGCCGGAAATGGTTGCCAAGGCTGCAGCTGCAGCTATAGAGAGGCTGGAGGCGTATCCATGAATGTGAATATGGGTGCACCGGGTTTGTATCATACACCCCAGTGGAACCTGGGATTCTTTCATGAGAGCAACTTCAATATCACGGATCGCCTTACTGCCACCTTGGGCTTGCGCTATGACTTGATGCATACTGCCATCCATTATGATGCCAGTGCCTATATGCAGATGAGTGCCAATGTAATGGGAAAGAAGGCTACCTATGTCTTGGATTCTTCGCTGGATCATGAGGTGAGTGACGATTATGGCCAGCTTTTACCGAAATTCGGACTTAATCTGAAGATTGATGAGCTGGGCAGTAATGTGTATGCCACTGTAAGCAAGGGCTATCGTGCAGGTGGATATAATATCCAGATGTTCAGCGATGTGCTACAGACCGAACTGAATGCCAATCGTAATCAGGCAATGCGTGGGGATTATCATATTCCGCATACCGAGGAGGATTATCAGCGTATTGATAAGACCATCGCCTACAAGCCGGAGACTTCCTGGAATTATGAGGCAGGTGCTCATCTGAATCTCTTCGATCACATGCTGCACATCGACTTGAGTGCTTTCTATATGAAGGTAACCAACCAGCAGCTCTCTGTCATGGCGGGCAATTATGGCTTCGGACGTATGATGGTGAATGCCGGAAAGAGTCACAGCTGTGGTATTGAAGCAGCTTTGACAGGACAGCTTTTCGATGGTAAATTTGATTGGGCTATGAGTTATGGTTATACTCGCAGCAAGTTTGATAAGTATGTGGATGGAGAAGGCGAGGATGCCGTGGACTATAAGGGCAAATACGTTCCTTATGTGCCACAGCATACAATGGCTGCGATGGCAGACTATCGTCTTACCGACTGGCTGACCCTCGGTGCAAACGTGAATGCACAAGGCAAGACCTATTGGGACAATGCAAATACTTACTCCCAAAAGCTGTATGCGGTTTTGGGAGCACATATTGATTTGAATTTCAAGGCTTTCAATGTAAGTTTCTGGGGTAGAAATCTCACAGACACCAATTATAATACCTTTGCGGTAGATAATTCAGCTACAGGCACGAAAGAATATTTTGCCCAGCGAGGCAATCCTTTCCAATGTGGTGTGGATGTGAGATTCCATTTCTAGTAATCGCTATTCGTTATTGTCGTATCCGTCTGGGATTTTCTTTCCCAGAGCGAGTGCGGCAATGACTTTAGCCCCCGATTTTTCTAGTTTTTCAGCAAATCGAACAATTGATCCTCCAGATGCGATAATGTCATCGAAGAGGATCACTTGTTTTCCCTGGAAGAAAGTTTCGTCTATATGAAGTGTATCCACTTCATCTCCATCCTCATCCTTTGTCGTTGTGAAGCTGAATGCGTTGTAGGCATTCTGCATACCTGTTGCCGCACATACCTGTTCGCTGAACTTGCGGAATCTGCGCTCAGTATGCTTTCGGGTTGAGGCTGGTAGGCAGACCAGAGTGAGTAGTGAAAGAGTAGAGTGTGAGTTTGTGGCTCCCTCTTTTTCAGTGAATACCGCCTTTAGGAAAGAAGACACCAAGTCGATGGCCTTATCGACAGCTTGCTGATGGTCTATCTCGGTAGTGAGTTCCGAGTTACCCTTGAAGTTGACGATGAGGTCGCGCTTTTCCCATTCTTCTGCTGAAAGCTCGAAGGTGCCGAATGCGCTGAAAGCAGCGTAATCTACTAGCCAATTGTAGTGAAGGCCATTGCTGAGGCAAGGCCATGATGCGATGTTAATGCTTTTTTCTGCCATAGACAAGATGTTTATAATCGTTCTTCTTTATAGTTTTCTTGAATAGATATTGATTCCGTTGTCTTTATGGATCAGTAAAGATCAGTACAAAAGTATGAATATTTTTTGAAATATCGGCACAAAATAGCTTTTTTTTTCATTTTAGGCTATTTTTTAGCAGATTCTACTTTGATTTTAACAAGATTTCTAGTAACTTTGCACCCCGAAACCTGATAGGCTTCACGTTTATGGTATGAATAATCATGATTTTTTAAAAATACAACAAATGACGAGAAAAACAAAAATGCACGAGTTGCGCGACTACATCATTATCGGTCTGGCAATGGTAGAAGGTAGTATCGGACTCAATTTATTTCTCCTCCCTAACCATATCACGATGGGTGGAGTAGGCGGTATCGCCTCTATCTTCTGCTGGGGATTTGGCATTCCTGCTTCGGTCACTTATCTGGCGCTCAACGTATTTTTGCTGTTGATTGCATTCCGTATCCTGGGTTGGAAATTCTGTGCCAAGACGATTTATGGTGTAGCTATCTTTGCAGCGGTGACTCGCTTCATAGAGATTCATACGGTAGGTATGACGCCTTTGCTTCACGATCAGCCTTTTATGGCAACAGTTATCGGTGCCTTCTTCATGGGAAGCAGTGCTGGATTGGGGCTTGGATGTAATGGTTCTACTGGAGGCAGTGATACGGTGGCTGCAATGATCAATAAGTACTATAACATTTCTCTGGGACATGCCATTATGATTTGCGACTTGCTCATCATTACCAGTTCTTATCTTGTGCTTCGCTCCTGGGAAATGGTGATTTATGGTTATGTGTGCCTGTTTGTTGTTTCGCTTACTGTTGATCATGTTGTCAACGCCATGCGCCGTTCGGTACAGTTCTTTATCATTTCTGACAGGTATCTGGAGCTGAGTGCTGCCATCAATACGACAGCCGAACGTGGATGTACGGTAATGGATGGTCATGGTTGCTATAGCGGCAAGGATGTTCACATGCTCTTTGTGCTGGCTAGACAGAGTGAATCGCAAAAGATATTCCGCCTGATTGATGAGATTGATCCTACTGCATTTGTGAGTCAGAGTTCTGTAATCGGTGTGTACGGTGAGGGCTTTGATAGATTTAAGGTGAGCAAGAAGATTTCCTTGTCTAAAAAATAAGTTTTAAAGTATTCAGATGAAAGTTATGTTCGCAAGTATGCAATGAGTATTCTCATACTTGCGAACATTATTTTTTGGGGGCAGGTACTTGCTGATACCGTCCTGTTTGTTTTTACTTCTTTCTTTCTGTTTCCTTGATGTAGCCATGTCGGTAAGCATAGAGAAGTTCCTGGAGATCTTCTATCTGCTTGCGTAAATCCTGACCGATATCTGTATCTGCCACGAGCATTCTTCGATTGCTCATTTCTACAATCTGGGTGGTACTCTTGATGTCGGTACCGCGTGTGATGGCATCCTCGGCACTTGTGAAAGGTTCGTGCTGTACCAGTTGGAAACCGCGAGAGTGATAAACCAGGGTGTAACCTGCTATACCCGTCTCGTTATGGTAAGCTTTGGAGAAACCACCATCAATCACCATCAGCTTTCCGTTTGCCTTGATAGGATTCTCTCCCTTTAAGGTTCGTACCGGAACGTGCCCGTTGATGATATGGCGATTTTCTCCCTTCAGCCCGAAGGCATCCATGATATGGTCTATTACCTTCTCGTCATCACGCAGTTTGAAGTAGTAGCCCTTTTCCTCTTTGTGGGTCTCCTTGTCGGCGATAAAATATCGCTCGAAGGTTGCCATCTTGCTCTTGTCGAAGAGTGGACTGTCTGGACCGCACCAGAGATAGAGGAAATAATCTATGGCATACTGTTTCTCGTCAGGGTCGGAATCCTGCTGGAATGCCGTGCGAATCTGCATTCCTGTATGATGCATCAGCTCCTTGCCGCTATACTTTTTTCCAGGATAAATCTCTACCTCTTTCAATGTTCCGTCTTCGTTGAGTGGGCAGGATGCATGGAAGAGCAGGTTATTGTTGAAGATGGCATACATGCAGCCATGCTGCAGCATGGTTCTGATATGCTTGTGCAGTTTCTCGCATACCATAAACGAATGGTGCAGCTTCTGCATCAGGATTTCTTCTTCCTCGCTGAGCTTGTTCGGATTCTCCGTATCGATGGTAGGGAAGTGGCATGTGGACATTTCGTATTCCTTGCCATCAATCTCTACGGTTCCCTTTTCGTAGTTTACATGCTCAAAGAGACGCCTGTCGTCCATTTTCCATTCAGGATGCTTGGCGATGAGCTGACCTTCTATCTTGAATTGTATCACGGCAATAGCCTTGTGCATCAGAGATGTGAGACGCTTGGTCTTGTCATCCATTTCGGCTGCACCACCCGTCATCTTTGGCATGAATTCCTCGCATGGATCATCGCCGTAGGTATCCATAGCAAAGGTTGCCAATGGAATGAGGTTGATGCCGTAACC
The DNA here is from genome assembly GCF_003468525.1 of Prevotella sp. AM34-19LB. Taxonomy (NCBI): domain Bacteria; kingdom Pseudomonadati; phylum Bacteroidota; class Bacteroidia; order Bacteroidales; family Prevotellaceae; genus Prevotella; species Prevotella sp. AM34-19LB. The sequence goes on from NZ_QSIG01000025.1 coordinate 19,824, forward strand.
CTCCTCCAGCGTGGCGAGGTTGGCATAGCGCAGCGACAGTCGGATGACATTGCAGATACAGGCATCATTACCGGCTGCGGCTCCCATCCAGAGTACATCGTGGTTGCCCCATTGGATATCCAAGCTATGATAGTGGCGCATCTTGTCGAGAATGATGTGTGCTCCTGGTCCGCGATCGTATATGTCACCGAGTATATGAAGCTGGTCGATGGCGAGTCTTTGTATCACATTGGCAATGGCTACAATGAAATCGTCAGCACGGCCTGTTGAGATGATGGTATCTACGATGACGTTCACGTATGCAGCCTTGTCGTGATCTTCCGTATGCTCGTGCAAAAGCTCCTGTATAATATAGGAGAAATCGCATGGCAGTGATTTGCGCACCTTGGAACGGGTGTACTTGCTTGACACATCACGGCAAACAGCCACCAGCTGGTGAAGGGTGATGTGATACCAGTCGTCGATATCTGCTTCCCTTTGCTTTACCTGCTCCAGTTTCTGTTCCGGATAGTAAATCAGGGTGCAGAGTTCACGCTTGTCCTGTTCACGCAGGGTGTTGCCGAAGAGTTCGTTCACCTTACGCTTGATATTGCCTGAAGCATTCTTGAGAACATGCAGAAAAGCCTCATACTCACCGTGAATATCTGCGAGGAAATGCTCTGTGCCTTTCGGCAGATTGAGAATAGCTTGCAGATTGATAATCTCCGTGCTAGCCTCAGCTATGGATGGAAACGACTGTGCGAGTAACTGCAGGTACCGCATGTCGTGATTGATATCATACTGTTTCATATTCGTAATCCTTAATGTTTGCGTCATTGTTTGCGTCAATAATTGATAAATCTAATGTTTACTGCTGAAACAACATTTCTGTTGATAAGTTATATTTCAGATGCAAAGTTACAGCTTATTCTTGAAAATAAAAAATCTTTCGGCATATTTTTTCGGAAATATTTTGTAGTTTCACTTTTTTGCATTACTTTTGCAAACGTGTAGGATGATAAGGCTGGCACTGGCATCGCTTTCTACCGGGCTTTAATCCTCACTTTCATATAAAATAAGATAATATCAATTATTCAATAAACTAGCAATATGAAACAGACAATTTTGGTAACTGGCGGCACTGGTTTTATCGGTAGCCACACAACTGTAGAGCTGCAGCAGGCAGGCTACAACGTAGTAATCGTAGATGACCTTTCAAATTCAAAGATTGAGGTTCTTGACGGTATCGAGAAGATTACGGGTATTCGTCCAGCTTTCGAACAGGTTGATCTTCGTGACAAGGCAGCTACAGAGGCTGTGTTCCAGAAGTATCCTGCTATCGAGGGTATCATTCACTTTGCTGCCAGCAAGGCTGTAGGTGAGAGTGTACTGAAGCCTTTGTTGTACTACCGCAACAACCTGGTTTCGCTCATCAACTTGCTTGAGTTGATGCCAAAATATAACGTTAAGGGTATTATCTTCTCTTCTTCTTGCACCGTTTACGGTCAGCCTAAGCCAGAGAACTTGCCTGTAACAGAGGAGGCTCCTCATCAGAAGGCTACTTCTCCTTATGGTAATACCAAGGAGGTGAACGAGCAGATCATCGCAGACTATATCCATAGCGGTGCTAACATCAAGAGCATTGTCTTGAGATACTTCAACCCAATCGGTGCTCATCCATCTGCAGAAATTGGTGAGTTGCCAAACGGTGTGCCAAACAACCTGATTCCTTACGTAACTCAGACTGCTATGGGTATTCGCAAGGAGCTCACCATCTTCGGTAACGATTATGATACTCCTGATGGAACCTGCATCCGCGACTACATCTATGTAGTTGACCTCGCCAAGGCTCACGTTTGCGCTATGGCTCGTGTACTCGACAAGGAAACTGAACCAATTGAGTATTTCAATGTTGGTACAGGTAATGGTAACTCTACTCTCGAAATCGTAGAGACATTCGAGAAGGCTACTGGCGTGAAGTTGAACTGGAAGTACGGTCCACGTCGTGAGGGCGATATCGAGAAGATCTGGGGCGATTGCACCAAGGCTAACGAAGTTTTGGGCTGGAAGGCTGAGGCTAAGCTTGAAGATGTCTTGGCTTCTGCCTGGAAGTGGCAGCAGAAGCTCCGTGCCGACGGAATTATGTAATTACGGTTAAATATATATAAAAAGAAGGAACTTGGCATCTGGAATGATGGAAGGTTCCTTCTTTTTTTATATCTTTGCAGGAAAGTATTTTTTAACGTAAAAGAGCAGGAGAATGAAGAAAAATATACTTACCATATTGATGATGTCATGCATGATGTTTGCTGTGCCCATGGTTTCTTCGGCACGGACAGGTGCTGAGGAAATGATAGACATGGAAGTGCAGAAGATTTCCTTGACTTATTCCGGAGGCGTGATGCATATCACCGGAGCCAACAACCAGATTGTTACCATCTACAATCTGGCTGGTGTCGCAGTGAAGTCTTTCAGGGTAGAGGGACAGGACAAGCGCTTTAACCTTTCTCTCTCTGATGGTGTCTATATCATCAAGGTAGGAACCTCCTTTACGAGAAAGATCCTGGTTAGACGTTAACTGTAGACTTCTTTTATCATTCATATTACGTTTCGTGAAAATACTTAGAATTTTGCCATTCCTGCTCTGTTGGGTCATTCTGTCGTGTAAGCAGCATGAACCCAACGAAAATCAGAACTTGACGTTGGAATACTATCAGGAGCTGGTGAACCCAAATTATGCAATCAATTCTAAAAAGGTAAGGGGATTGATGGACAGCTTGATGAACAATGATTCGGGTTCTACTGTTGCCGACTTGCATACCAAGAGATATTATCGCAATCATGGAGAATTCCTTTGGGTTGATCGTCATGGAATAGATCATCGTGCAGATACGCTGCTGACCTATCTGCAGAAGGTGGATGAAATGGGATTCAAGACTAAGCATTTTTATGTGAATCAGATTACGCAAGATCTGGAAAGACTCCACAACTTGAATCTGGGAGAAGGCAACGAGGATATCAACCATGTGATGGCTCGTCTGGAATACAGGCTTACCAAGTCGTATTTGAGATATGTAGGCGGTCAGAGGTTTGGATTCGTCAATCCTTCATTCATCTTGAATCGTCTGGACAGCATCGATCCCAATCCATACGATTCCATCAGGCGGCCTGTGAGATACCGTGGCCTTTTTGATGTGAAGATGCAGCATGCCAGTGATGCTTTTTTTCATCTTGCTCTTCAGCAGTTGAGAAGTAGGGTGGAGGTTGATGGCGAAGAAACTGAGAAAAGCAGATTGGTGACATTCTTGAAGGATGTTCAGCCAAAGTCTCCTTTTTATTATACGTTGCAGGAAAAATTGAAGTCGGAAGGTCTTGACAGAAATCAGAGAATGAAGATTCTTGTGAACATGGAGAGATGCCGGTGGAGGGAGGCAGACAGTCCTGCCAGACATAAGAAGTATGTGCTGGTTAATATACCATCTTTTCATCTTTATGCCATAGATGAGCAGGATACGCTTGCGATGAAGATTGGATGTGGCTCTACCAAGACCAAAACTCCGATACTGAACAGTTATATCAAGCGGATGGATCTGAATCCGAAGTGGTTTGTGCCTCGCAGCATCATGATCAAGGATATGGTGCATCATGCAGGGAATCCGGCTTACTTCAATGCGCGCAATTACTATATCTCGGATCGGTCAACGGGCAAGGAGGTAGATCCGGCTCAGGTTACAAGAGCCATGTTGCTTTCCGGTAAATATGGTGTGGTTCAGCGTGGTGGAAAGGGAAATTCTTTGGGAAGAATCATTTTCCGTTTCGATAATAACTTCTCTGTCTATCTGCACGACACATCAAGCCAGGCTGTTTTCAGCCGTGAAGACAGAGGCGTTTCGCATGGATGTATAAGGGTAGAGAAGCCTTTCGAACTGGCTAAATTCCTGCTTCATGAGAAAAACGAAAAGCTTATCCGGCGAATCAACTATTCGATGACTGCCGATTCTCTGAAGATTAAGAAATTAGTGGTCGGGTCTGTAAAGGTGGAACCGCAGATTCCTCTCTTCATCACGTATTACACGCTTTATCCATTTGCCAAGGGGGTGGTAAGCTATCCCGATGTCTATGGATTTGATGGTGTGATATTCGAGCAATTAAAAAAATATCTATAGCCGGAAAGTAGGCTTATAATAAGAATTAAAGAATTAGTTTTATTAATTTAGTAAACTTCATGATACTTAGTGATACAGAACTGGTAGAGATGCTTCGGGAACCACGCACCCGGCGAGAAGGATTCGCAGTGCTGGTTAAGCAGTATAGTGAAAAACTATACTGGAAGGTGCGTCGTATCGTGCTCAGTCATGAAGATGCTAATGATGTCCTTCAGAATGTATTCATCAAGGTTTGGAGTAATCTGCAGAATTTTCAGGGAAAGTCTTCGCTTTCTACTTGGCTTTATCGCATTGCTATCAATGAATCACTTGATTTCCTGAGAAAACAAAAACTGGCAGATAAGGTAAGTGCCGATGAAGATGCTTCCGTGGCATCCAGGTTGATGAGCGACGAATATTTTGATGGTGATGAAGTGCAGGCCAGGTTACAGGAAGCGGTGGCAAGGTTGCCTGAAGTGCAGAGAACGGTATTTAATCTTAAATATTTTGAGGAAATGAAGTATTCTGAGATTAGTCAGATTCTCAATACCAGTGAAGGTGCCCTGAAAGCTTCTTATCATCTGGCAGTGAAAAAAATAACAGAATATTTGCATCTGTTTGATTAAACCTTCTGCGATGTAAATCGTCTATAAAAGTAAAAGAACAAAGGAATTTGCAATATGATGAACGAAGAGAAAAAAATAAATGATATTTTCGGCAAGGAAAACCATTTCAAGGTTCCTGAAGGTTATTTCGATAACTTCGCAGAACAAATGATGGCAAAGATTCCTATGCAGGAATTTGATTCTCCTGAAGAAACGGATAAGAACCGTCAGGAGAATAAGGCTAAGTTCATGCATTTAAGCCTCTGGAGGCGTTTGCCTCTCAGAAAGATTGCTGCAGTCTTAGCCGTGACTGCTATGTTGGGTGGCGGTGTGCTTTACCAGCTTCAGCAGGCAGGGAGAAAGCATCATGCATTGGCGCACAACGAAACTCCTGCCATTGAGAGTTCACACGTCACAGACGGGGAGGATGCTGCCTTTGAGCAGATGGCTGATTATACAATGATGGACACTCAGGACTTCTATGCACAGCTTGTGGCAGAGAACTAATGTTGAATCTATTTAAAAAAACACGTATAAATGAAACAAGATAATAACAGTAAGCATATAACAAGACGTCTGATCTTGGTTATAATGGCAGTTATTGCGATGACGATGATGGGAATCTCTTGTCATGCCGAGAATTCTCAAAGGCAGCGTCCGCCATTTGACCCGAAGCGTTTTGAGGCAGAATTGGAGCAGTATATCACAATCCATGCGAGCCTCACTCCGCAGGAAGCAAGTAAGTTCTTCCCGGTTTACCGCCAGATGATGAAGAAGATGCGTTCTTGTTTTGAAGAGATGCGTAGGTATCATTTCGTTAATCCGGCAGACGAGAAAGGTTGTGCTGAGGCTATCCGCCGCCAAGACGAGTTGGATATCGAGATGAAGCAGTTGCAGCAGGAATATCATAATCGGTTTATGTATATCCTGCCTGCCAGCAAGGTGCTTAAGATCATTAAGGCAGAAGAGATGTTCCATCGTCAGGCGTTCAAGAGAGCCAGACAGTGGCACCAAAATCACCCTAAGCATGTGAAAAGATAATGTATAAAGTCGCAAAGGTGTTATTTATAGTAACATTTTTGCGATTTTATTTTGTTGTTTCCCCAAATTATAGTAACTTTGCACATCAGAAACAAAAATATATAATATAATAAGGTATGTACAGAACACAAACTTGTGGAGAGCTTCGTCTCTCTGATGCTGGCAAGGAAGTTACACTTGCCGGATGGGTACAGCGCTCAAGAAAGATGGGTGGTATGACATTCGTTGACTTGCGCGACCGTTATGGTATCACACAGTTGGTTTTCAACGAGGCGGATGATAAGGCCTTGTGTGATGCTGCCAATAAGCTGGGTCGTGAATATTGCATCCAGATCAAGGGTACAGTTAGTGAGCGGCAGAGCAAGAATCCTAAAATGGATACAGGTGATATTGAAATCCTGGTAAAGGAGCTGAATGTGCTCTCTCAGAGTCAGACTCCTCCTTTCACTATCGAAGATAATACTGATGGCGGTGATGATATTCGCATGAAGTATCGCTATCTCGATTTGCGCCGTCCTGCGGTTCGCAAGAATATGGAGTTGCGTCATCGTATGTGTATCTTGATTCGCAACTTCCTCGATTCACAGAACTTCATGGAGGTTGAAACTCCTATCCTCATCGGTAGTACACCAGAAGGTGCCCGCGACTTCGTTGTTCCTTCTCGTATGAATCCTGGTCAGTTCTATGCTCTTCCACAGAGCCCTCAGACTCTGAAGCAGCTCCTGATGGTAGCAGGTTTCGACCGCTATTTCCAGATTGCAAAGTGCTTCCGTGACGAGGACCTCCGTGCAGACCGTCAGCCTGAGTTTACTCAGATCGACTGCGAGATGAGCTTCGTAGATCAGGATGATGTTATCGATCTTTTCGAGGAAATGGCTCGCCATCTCTTCAAGGAGATTCGTGGTGTAGAGCTTCCTAAGCTGGAGCAGATGACATGGCATGAGGCTATGCGCCGTTTCGGTAGCGATAAGCCAGACCTTCGCTTCGGTATGGAGTTTGTAGAGTTGAAGGATGCTTTCACAGGCAAGGGTAACTTCTCTGTATTCGATGAGGCTAAGTATATTGGTGGTATCTGTGTTCCTGGTTGCGCTGACTATAGCCGCAAGCAGTTGAACGAGTTGACCGACTTCTTAAAGCGTCCACAGGTTGGTGCCAAGGGTTTGGTATATATCAAGTATAATGCTGATGGTACCGTGAAGAGTAGCATCGATAAGTTCTACTCTCCAGAGGAGCTTGCTGAAATCAAGACTGTGATGGGTGCCAAGGATGGCGACCTCGTTTTGATTCTGAGTGGCGATAATGCCAATAAGACTCGTGTTCAGCTTTGCTCTCTCCGTCTTGAGATGGGTGACCGTCTGGGCTTGCGTGACAAGAACGTGTTCAAGTGTCTCTGGATTGTTGACTTCCCTCTCTTCGAGTGGAGTGATGAGGAGCAGCGCCTGATGGCAACACACCATCCATTCACTATGCCAAATCCTGATGATATCCCATTGCTCGATGAGCATCCTGAGCAGGTTCGTGCCAAGGCATACGACTTTGTCTGCAATGGTATTGAGGTGGGTGGAGGTTCTCTCCGTATCCACGATACTCAGTTGCAGGAGAAGATGTTCGAGGTCCTCGGTTTCACACCAGAACGTGCTGAGGCTCAGTTTGGCTTCCTTATGAACGCCTTCAAGTATGGAGCACCACCTCACGCAGGTCTTGCTTTCGGTCTTGACCGCTTCGTGAGCATTATGGCTGGTCTCGACAGCATCCGCGACTGCATCGCATTCCCTAAGAATAATTCAGGTCGCGACGTGATGCTTGATGCTCCTTCAGAGCTGGATCCAAAGCAGCTTGATGAGCTGGAGATTAAGCTTGATTTGAAGGATTAATGATTAATTGCACCGTATTTATCTTGATGTAAGTCAAAAAATGCGGTGCAACCACTTGTGTACAAGCACTTTTCTGCTTTAAAATGCTAAAATTTAAATTATTTTTTTTAATTTTGCATCAGAATAATTAAGGAAATGCTTACGAAACAAACATTTCTCAGAACAAATTATTACTAAAGACATGGTAGAAAAGAAAGCAACAACTAAGACAGCTGCCAAGAAGACAGCTACTAAGAAGGCTACAGCAGCTAAGACTGCTACAGCTACAAAGAAGACTTCTACAGCTAAGAAGGAAGTTATCTATTTGACTGCTGAGAACGCAGGTTTCCGTGCTGGTGATGTTTACCAGGCATTGGCTGCAGCAGAACAGTCTCTCTCTTTGGAGGAGATTGCAAAGCAGGCAAAGATTAGTGTTGAGGATGCTATCCTTGGTATCGGATGGCTCTTCAAAGAGGGTAAGATTAAGGAAGAGGACAACAAGGTAGCTCTCGCTTAAATAAGAACCTTAAGAGCCGCAGTTTCTTAACTTAGTGGAAGAAACTGCGGCTTTTCTGTTTTTTATTTGCTCTTCTTTCTGGTCACTCTTTTTGCTGTTCTCTCTTCTTCCTGTTTGCTCTTCTTCCTATTCACTCTTCTCTGTCTTTATTTAAATTTCTTTTCACCATAACCATCTAGCATTATTTATATGAAATTAGAACAAGAAATATTCAGCGTTTTGGTACAAGCCGGCAGTCAAGGTCTCAAGTTGGAGAAGATTGTCCGTCATGTTTATAATTCTTGTAATTCGATTTTTACCCCTCTAGATTATAAATATGTGTATGGTTTTGTTTCTCAGTATCTTATTAAGAATTCCAAGAATCCAAGTTCTATCATAGAGAAAGGCAAGGGATATGGAGTTTATCGTATCAACTATAAGAGTTCGGCTATGCAGCAGCTGATGCTTGATTTCTCTTCTGCCTCTATACAGAAAGAGGATGATGACAGCGAGAACAGCAAGCAATCGCAGGAGCTTGATCTCTTTGTTAATTGATAGAAATAAGGTTAGTTGCGTGGTCTAACGAAGCTATGTAAGTTATCGAAAGGAGCAATAGAAGTTGTCTGAAGAAGCAATGGAAGTTGTCTGAAGAATTAATTCTTGTTTTCGGGTTCGTAGGCTTTTCAAACCGCACAACAGCTGTTGTGCGCTTGCATAACAGCTGATATGCGCTTGCACAACAGCTGATGTGCGAGTGGAACACACCTGTTGGGCACCAATTTATTTGATTGCTTTTTTATTGGGGGGAATCTATCTGTTTGTTCGTATTATATTTGTATGATGAGTAATGGAAAGAGCATTTCTATCAAATGCATTTCTATACTTTAGATTTAGTAATAACAAACAATTTTAAATAACGGACAAATGGCTAGAAGATATTTATTAGGTTTTGATGTTGGATCAAGTTCTGTAAAGGCATCTCTTACAGATGTGGATAGTGGTGAGATTGTTGCTTCTGCATTCTATCCTGATCATGAAGCACCTATCATGGCAGTAAAGACAGGATGGGCTGAACAGGATCCGCAAATGTGGTGGGACAATGCCAAGTTGGCTCTCAAGAAGATTATGGTGGAGTGTGGTGCCAAAGGTGAGGATATTCTTGCTATCGGTATTTCCTATCAGATGCATGGTCTGGTTTGTGTGGATAAGAACCAGCAGGTTCTGCGTCCATCTATCATCTGGTGCGATTCCCGTGCAGTTCCTTACGGCGAGAAAGCGTTCCACGATTTAGGTGAGGATCTCTGCTTGCGTAATCTGCTCAATTCTCCAGGTAACTTTACCGCTTCCAAACTGGCGTGGGTCAAGGAGAATGAACCTGAACTTTTCGATAAGATAGATAAGATTATGCTCCCTGGTGATTATCTGGCAATGAAACTATCCGGTGAGGCTCAGACTACTATCAGCGGACTTTCTGAAGGTATGATGTGGGACTTCAAGGCAAAGAAACCAGCCAAGTTCCTGCTTGATTATTTCGGATTCGATGAGAGTATGCTCGCAGATATTGTTCCTACCTTCTCTGTTCAGAGCGTAGTCTGCAAGGCTGCTGCCGAGGAACTTGGCCTGAAGGAGGGAACTCCTATCTCTTATCGTGCAGGTGACCAGCCTAATAATGCTGTCAGCCTGAACGTGTTCAATCCTGGTGAGATTGCCAGCACCGCAGGTACTTCCGGAGTTGTCTATGGTGTGCTCGGTGAAGTCAATTACGATCCAAAGAGTCGTGTCAATACCTTTGCACATGTCAACTATACAACGGAACTTGACCGCTTGGGAGTGTTGCTCTGTATAAATGGTACTGGTATCCTGAATGCTTGGGTACATCGTAACATCACGCCTGATGTAAGTTATGCAGATATGAATGATATGGCAGCCGGTGTGCCTATTGGCAGCGACGGTGTGAAGATTATTCCTTTTGGAAATGGAGCAGAGCGCGTATTGGAAAATCGTGAAGTGGGCTGTTCTATCCGTGGATTGAGTTTTACCAAGCATAATCGTGCCCATGTCGTAAGAGCTGCACAGGAAGGTATCGTATTCAGTTTCTGCTATGGTATGGAGATTATGCAGCAGATGGGTATGGATGTCAAGAAGGTTCATGCTGGAAAGGCAAACATGTTCCTCAGTCCTCTGTTCCGGGATACCCTGGCAGGTGTGAGTGGTGCAACCATCGAACTTTACGAGACCGATGGTAGTGCTGGTGCTGCCAAGGGAGCTGGTATCGGTGCAGGTATCTATAAGGATCACGATGAGGCGTTTGCATCTCTTAAGAAATTGGCGGTAATTGAGCCTGATGAGGCAAATCGCAGTGCTTATCTTGAGGCTTATGCTGACTGGAAGGCTGAACTTGGTAAGCTCTAGTTTTTGTATTGATACGGGAAGTGTTCGAAAAAACGAGTTTTTCCCAAAATATGGTAAAGGATGGAATAATTTTCCATCTTTTATTTGTTTATACCAATTATTTTTATTACTTTTGCGAAATATTATATAAAAAGTATAAATATGGCTCATAAAAATAATCATTTAGTAATCATGGCAGGTGGAGTAGGCAGTAGATTCTGGCCTATGAGTACCGTGGACAAGCCTAAGCAGTTTATTGATGTCTTAGGAACTGGTCGTACACTTTTACAGCTTACATTCGATCGTTTTGAGGGTGTTTGTGACCCGGAGAATGTTTGGGTAGTAACCAATAAAAAGTATGCAGCCTTGGTTCACGAGCAGTTGCCTGAGATTCCTGAGGGTAATATTCTGCAGGAACCATGCAGAAGAAACACAGCTCCTTGCATCGCCTATATCAGTTGGCGAATCAAGGAAAAGGATCCTCATGCTAATATTGTTGTGTCTCCTTCTGATCATATCGTTACCAATGCCAACGAATTCAGAAGAGTGATAACATCTGCCTTGAAGTTTACTGGTGAGACTGACAGCATCGTTACTTTGGGAATGAAGCCTATTCGCCCAGAGACTGGTTATGGCTATATTCAGGCTGATCTTCGTACCCCTTCTGCTCGTAACAAGGAAGTCTTCCGTGTTGACCATTTCAAGGAGAAGCCAAATTTGGAGACTGCTACTCAATATATTCAAGACAAGAGTTTCTTCTGGAATGCCGGCATCTTCGTGATGAGTGCCGCAACCATCGTCAATGCCTTCCGTGTTTACCAGCCAAGCATTGCCAAGATTTTCGAGAGCATGCGCAGTATTTATGGTACAGACAAGGAGCAGGCTGAAATCGATCTGCGTTATCCTGAATGCGAGAATATCTCTGTTGACTATGCCATCATGGAGAAAGCGGAGGAAATCTTTGTGATGCCTGCCGACTTTGGATGGAGTGACCTCGGTACATGGGGAAGCCTCCTGGCACAGAGCCATAAGGATATGTATGGCAATGCGCTGATAGGTGATAATATCCAGATGGTGGAGTCTAAGAACAATATCGTTCATACCATGAATGAGAAGAAGGTTGTTATCCAGGGCTTGGATGGCTATATTGTTGCAGAGGAAGACGGAACGCTGCTTATCTGCAAATTGTCTGAGGAACAGCGAATCAAGATTTTCTCAGGTAGTGAGAAGTAATGATTGATATCTATATATACAAAAAACTCTCCATTGAAGGTTGAACCTCAATGGAGAGTTTTTTGTATATATGTGCTTCTGAAAGAAGTTTATTTCTTCTTGATACCCTTATAGGCAATAAAGGCTACGATGACTACAGCCAATGCCAAGATGACATAACCAATCTCGTGGCTATATTGTACTGCCTGCTGATAAACGTCATGAGTTGTCTTATAATCAGTGTATTCGTAGATACCCCAACCGATGGCTGCCAATACGGTGTTCCATACACCTGCACCGATAGTGGTGTAGAGCAGGAACTTACCCACGTGCATTCCTGCCAATCCTGCAGGAATACTGATGAGCTGGCGAACGGCTGGCACCAATCTTCCGAAAATGGTAGAGGCAGCACCATGCTTGCGGAAATACTCCTCAGCTACTTCCACCTTCTTGCGGTCAATCAGGCACATGTGACCGATTCGGCTGTCTGCAAAACGATAGATGATAGGGCGACCTACCCATTTAGCCAAATAGTAGTTGATGAGGGCACCAAGGTCTGCACCGATGGTAGCAAACACGATGACCAGAATAAACGACATTCCGCTGTTTGGATCCATAGCTTTCCAAGCTGCAGGTGGAACAACCACCTCAGATGGGAAAGGAATGAAAGAGCTTTCGATTGCCATAAACAGTGCAACCACCCAGTAATTCAAGTTATCCAGAATCCAAAGAAAAAGATCTGCTGTATTCATAATTATTAATTATATTACTTATTCTGCTTTGCCCAGGTATCCTTCAATCCCACTGTCTTGTTGAATACTGGCTTCTCATCTGTTGTGTCGAGGTCTGCCATGAAGTAACCGATGCGCTGGAACTGGAGATACTCTCCCGGCTTCTTGGTTGCTGCATACTCCTCTACATAGCACTCCTTGAAATCGTGGTAGCTCTCTGGGTTGAGCAATTCACGGAAGTCGCGATCGTCTGCAGATGGGTTTTCGATGGCGAAGAGACGGTCGTACTCGCGTACTTCTGCCTTTACGCAGTGGTCGGCAGATACCCAGTGAAGAGTACCTTTTACCTTGCGGTTGGCACCTTCCATGCCGCTCTTGCTGATAGGGTCGTATTCTGCCTGAATCTCTGTGATGACACCGTTCTCGTCCTTGGTGCAGCCTGTACACTTCACAATATAGGCATTCTTCAAGCGAACTTCCTTTCCAGGAGTCATACGGAAGAACTTCTTCGGAGCATCCTCCATGAAGTCGGCACGCTCAATCCAGAGATTCTTTGAGAAGGTGATGGTATGTGAGCCATCTGCCTCGTTCTCTGGGTTATTGATTGCCTCCATCTCCTCGCTCTCACCCTCAGGATAGTTGGTGATGACGAGTTTCACTGGGTCGATTACAGCACTTACACGGCAAGCCTTCTTGTTCAAGTCCTCACGAACTGAAGCCTCCAGAAGAGCCATATCATTGAGGGCATCGAACTTGGTATAACCGATGCTGTCGATGAACATACGGATACTCTCTGGTGAATAACCGCGGCGACGCATACCGCAAAGTGTAGGCATACGAGGATCATCCCATCCATTTACCAGATGCTCATCTACCAGAGTATGGAGCTTACGCTTACTCATTACTGTATAAGTGAGGTTCAAGCGGTTGAATTCAATCTGGCGAGGACGGTTATCGTTCAATACGTCATCGCTGCCATCCATCTCCTTCAGGAAGTCAACGAACTTGTCGTAAAGTGGACGGTGAGGAACAAACTCTAAGGTACAGATAGAGTGGGTAACACCCTCGAAATAGTCGCTCTGTCCGTGTGCGAAGTCGTACATTGGATAAGCGTGCCACTTGGTACCTGTACGGTGGTGAGGAGTCTGGATGATGCGGTACATGATTGGGTCGCGGAAGTGCATGTTTGGATTAGCCATGTCAAGCTTCGCACGGAGTACCATACTTCCTTCTACAGCCTCAGGAGTGTTCATTTGCTCAAAGAGGGCAAGGCTTTCCTCTATCGGACGGTCGCGGTATGGGCTGGCAGTACCAGGGGTAGTAGGAGTACCCTTCTGAGCTGCAATTTCCTCTGCAGTCTGCTCGTCGATATAAGCATGTCCCTTCTTGATCATCCATACAGCAAACTCCCACAACTTCTCAAAGTAGTCTGAAGCATAATAGATGTTGCCCCACTTAAATCCGAGCCACTGGATGTCTTGGAGGATATTTTCTACGTATTCGTTGTTTTCCTTACTTGGGTTGGTGTCATCAAATCTGAGGTTGCAGACACCCTTGTATTTTTCGGCTACACCGAAGTCCATGCAGATGGCCTTGGCATGACCGATGTGAAGGTAGCCGTTAGGCTCTGGTGGGAAACGGGTCTGGATGCGACCAGCGTTCTTACCTTCCTTGAGGTCTTCCTCTACCAACTGTTCTACGAAAGAGATGCTCTTTGTTTTCTCCTCGATTTTGTTTTCTTCATTAATTGCCATATTCTATAGAATTACTTTATTATTTTCTAAAACCAGTATTTTTCTCGTTTGATGGTGCAAAGATACAAATTTTATTATAAGTACGGAAATTCTTAGGCTCGAAATTTAAGAAGAAATGTAGGAAAGTAAGAAAATATGTTTTCTGAGGGGGAAAATATAGTGAATAACAGTTAAAGAAAGCGTCCCCACATACAAAGAAAGCGCCCCCACGTGGTGTGGAGGCGCTCAGCTTATGATGAATATGTATCAGATGGAAGAATTACTTCTTCTCTTCTACTGCCTTTCTGTAAGTCTCGTTCTTAACGATGAGAGTTCCTTCTTCTGTATCAACAGATACCATGTCTTTTACCTCTGAATCGAGACCCTTGCGGATGAGGTTGATGTTGGCAGATGGACCCTGTGGCTTGACATCCATATCCCACTTGAAGTAGTCCTTGTCAAGACCTGTGGTCTTTACTGTGAAGTCTGCGTTGACAGTAATGATACGCTTTCCGTCTGCACTCTTGTATTCACCAGCAACAGCCTGCTGGAATGCTGAGTCTGTAACCACCTCTTCTACCTGAGTAGCAGGGGCAGCAGCTGGTTTCTTTTCTGTGCATGCTGTGAAGGCAAGCATACCCATGGCAATAGCCATCAATGTAAGTTTCTTCATAATCTTGATCTTTAAATTATTGATGTTTTGAAAATATTACTTTCTTTAGGATGTGAAAAGCATGATCAGACTTGTAGCAAACATTGTTGCTATACTGACCAGTCCTACTGATATGGGGAGATAATTATACTGGATTTTTTTCTTGCCGTTCAGAAACTCCTGAGTGTATAATCTTGCCCAACGGTTATAAGCATAATATACAATCGATGCCATAACGAAGCCTATAAGAAATCCTACCAGCAAGTCTCCAGGATAATGTACTCCCAGATAGGCACGGGAATATGTTACCAGTGCAGCCCAGAACGCCAGGAATATACTCAGCTTTCTGTTTCTTACCAGATACATGGCGAATATGGCTACTCCCCACGAGTTGGCGGAGTGGGAGGAAGGAAATCCGTATCTGCCGCCCCGGTATCCATTAACCACGTGTACCATATAGGAGATGGAGTTGGCCGGGTTGCTTGGGCGGAGACGTCCTACCAATGGCTTGAGTAAGCCTGATGCAGTCTGGTCACAGAGCAATACAAGGAGCGCTACTGCTAGAATAGTGACTATCGTTACCTTCCAGTGGAAATTCTTAATCATCACGAAGATGAACGCTGCATAAAATGGAACCCATGTGAATCGGTTGCTCACCAAAACCATAAAGTAATCGAATAGTTCGCAGTGCATGCCATTGAAAAATAGCAATATTGCTGTGTCTATCTGTTCCATATAATGAATGAGATCTAGCATAGTTGCATTAACTATTTTTGTTGATATTTATATTCTCGTTTTTACTATCATTCAATATTTTGCCTATTTTTTAGCTAAGTCATCGTATAGCTTCTGGAGATAGGCTTGACCTCGCTTCAGATTAAAGCCTTTATCGCCTTTGTCATATACGATTCGCTTGGCTCTGTTGTCGTAGATGAGCGAGTTCTCTTCTGAAACAATGCCAAATGCATCGTTCACCGCAAAGAATGCGAATTTAGGTGTGGCATCACTCATCATGTTCTTACTGAAAGTGAATTCCCTGTGCTCTACTCCCAACTGACCGAGCAGGGTGGCTGCAATGTCATGCTGTGAACCGATGATGCCCACTTTCATAGGGCGCGAGATGGCTCCACCTGCCAGGATGAGTGGAATCTGGTAACGGCTACGGTCGTGGTCGTTCAGCTGTTCCTTATATCCTCCTACATGGTCTGGTACAAACACGATAAGCGTATTCTTCCATCTAGGCAGTTTGCGGTATTCCCTGACGATAGCACCCATTACGCTGTCGGTGTAGGCGAAAGCATTTAGACGCTTGTCTTTCAATCTGTGATAAGGCACCTCGAAAGGCTCGTGGCTGCTGGAAGTTTGCAATATCCTCAGCATAGGATGCTTCTCATTCTGCTGTGCCTTGATGTCTTCTATCATTTTGGCTGCCAGAATATGGTCTGGTACACCCCATTTGCTCAGCTTGTCTTCTATCGGGAAGTTGGCATCAGAAATGATATGCTGATAACCCTGAGAAACAAGATAGGAGCGCATATTGCAGAAATCTGCATCTCCACCATAATAATAGGTGGTCTTGTAATTCTTGTATTTCGCCAGGTTGCGGGCTATGGATGGCAACTGGCTAGTCTTGCGTGGATAGCGCATGATGCTGGTTGTGGGCTGTGCAGGATAGCCGCTCAATATGGAAACCAAACCTCTGTCCGTGCGGAAACTGTTGGCATAGAATCTTGTAAATAGAATACTCTGCTGGGCGATGGAATCCAGGCATACGGCTACATCCTTGTATGAACCCATGGACGGCATGATGTCGCTGGCAAAACTTTCCATAATGACAATGAGAATATCAGGAGTTCCCTTTTTGAAGGTTGCCTCATTGAGCAAAGGGTAGGTGTTCTCGTCGCTTGTACTTGTCATCGTCGCGAATATCTTGTCAGCCTCTTTATCCTTCATGAAGCGATACTGTGAGGCGAAGTCCTCCTGGTGAGTAATCGATTCCATGAGGCTGAACAGCGGATTCACGGCTGAGTGGTTCAGAAATGCGTTCTGGCTGTAGTATGCCTGTCCCGTGTTCATCGTAGAAACGGTGATGCCACCTCTGATAGGCAAGAAGAGTAAGCCTGTGAGCAGGAGGAGTATGATGGATGTACGACCACGATGGCGGTCGAAGTCATCGAATCGATTTCTTTTACCACTTCCGAGTCTTCCATATCCGTAGCCGTAGCGACTGTATTGCTGGCGTTTCTCGCCTCGCATTCGCAATGTGAACCAAACTCCAATGGTCAGAACAATCAATATGACAATTGAAAGAATCACTTGCCAGATGCTTACACTGGCGATGGCATCAGCCGGTGAAGTGAAGAAGTAGAAGAGTGGAGTACTATCCAATGGATACTTCCAGTATGGATAAAGACTTGTGTTAAGCAGGAAGCTGCAAGTGATGAAGAGTGAGGCAATTATGAAGTAGATGTTCATAATTGGTTTAACCAGGTCTCTTTTCAGCCATACCACGGCAATGGAAAGTAAACCTGGAATCACAGATAAGTATCCTGCCATCGATAAATCGAGTGGAAGTCCATGCCAGATAACAGCAGGCAACTCCGTGAAGATATTGTCGACAGGTTGTGTGGCAGAACCCTTTTCCAAAAAGAGGAACAGCGGCTTCTGCAAAACAAACAATACTACAAACGTAGCATAAGTCTTAACAAACCATATAATTTGCTTCATACGAACGTTGAACTTTTCAATATTTAATGTTTAAAATTTCTATATTAATAATGTATCTGTATGCAAAATTAGGAATAATTTTCGAGATAGACAATTATTTTTATAGTTTTTTTCAAAAAAGTGCCAAAAAATTTGGTAGTTTGATATTTTTGCCGTACCTTTGTTGTATTAATTTATTACGCATTATGGCTAAGTATAACATTCAACCCAAAAAAGAGAAGTCAGCGAGATATCAAACCTTGCTGAGTGAGGAGACTAAAGACCGCCTCCGTGATGAGATTATCCGTCTGATTGTAACGGAGAGAAAATACAAGGATCCTGAGTACAACTCTAAGAAGTTGGCTGAGGACCTGAGCACGAACTCTCGTTATATTTCGGCAGTGTGTGCAACTCGATTCCACAAGAATTATTCAGAGTTAGTTAATGATTATCGTGTAAACGATGCAATGTCGCTTCTCACAGATAAGCGCTACGCAAAGATGAGCGTGGAAGATATCAGTGAGATGGCTGGATTCAGCACTCGTCAAAGTTTCTATGCAAACTTTTACAAGCGTTTGGGCATAACTCCACGTCAGTATCGCCTCGAACATTCACAGCCAAAGTAACTGCGTCTTATTGAAGCAATACCGCTCATATAAAAATGGCTGTACAGGACAATTTCTTGTACAGCCATTTTTATTTTGTATTACAATCTATATTCTCTGGAATTTAAGAGAGATAATCATCTGACTTTATTTCCTAAGAAAATGCTTGAGCACCTTACTGGTTGTATTCTTTGATATCTGGCGTATCGCCTTGTCTCTGATCTGGCGCACACGCTCTCGCTTCAGCTGCAGGTCTTCTGCTATTTCTGCCAGTGTTTCATGTGCCATTCCTATACCATAGAACTTAGAAATGACTATGCGGTCGCGTTCTTCCAGTTCTCCAACGCAACGTTCCAAGTCGTTGAGCATCTGGGTGAAGGCTGTATTGTCGTCTGCTGGCTGGGCATCTTTGTTGATAAGGATGTCGAGTAGGGTGTACTTGTTTCCCTCACTGATAGGGGCATCGATGGAAACAGCTTTTGTAGCATTGCGTGGAGCATGCTTCTTCTGATCCTTTGGTACACGATAGAGTGCTGCCTGCTTGTCGATTGTCTGCTGCATCGCCTTGCGAATGAAAGGGGATGCATAAGCCACAAACTGCGAACCGCGTTCGGCATCGTATTTTTGAGCTGCCGTGAGCATCGCCAAAGTTCCTTCGCTAACCAAGTCATCGAAGTCAACACCATTACCACGATAGTGGTTGGCTACCGATTTTACGTAGTTGATGTTATCGCTTACCAACTTATTGATTTCTTTCTCTGTCATATCTCCTTTGGGTCTTTTAATTCATGAATGATGTTTTTGATGCAATTTTCTGCCGAGAGAAACTCTTGCGTGATTGCGCAGTGTGCTCTCTCTACTGCAAAATACAGAGAAATATTTGAAGAAACAAATTTTGCTCCCAAATATTTCTCATTTTAACATTCTGCAATACCTATTTGCATAGTCCGGCGTACGGGCAATACTCGCAGCGTTTCTTGTCGCTGGTAGGGCGCAGTGGCAATGCAGGATTGTAGATGTCGGCTATCAGACTGCGGAGATGCGTCATGAAGTCTTCTTCATACGTTGCAATATCTTCTATCTTTTCCCTCCCTAGTTTAAGGGTTGGGTCGTAGTCTTCTGCGCCTGCATTCTGTATAAACAGCAAGCCTGGTGACACGGGTTCCTGTGCAGAATTGTATCTTTTGCTGTTCTTGATGATCATCGAGTAGAGGAAAGCCTGCAGATAATAATCCGTATGCTTGCTCAGTGCCTGGGGAGTTGCCGAGAACATCTCATCTATATCCTTGGGATGTGTGGTCTGTGCTCTTCCCGTCTTGTAATCGATAACTCTGATGCGTTCCGAGATGTTCGATATATGAGAAATGGCATCCAGACGGTCGATGAAACCACCAATCTTGAACTGCTTTTCGCCCCTGCTTGTGTTGACTTTCAGTGTTTCTGAAACTACCAATTCCATACCGATGATGGTAAATGGTGTCTGGCGTCTGTCTATGGAGATGAGCTGTCGCAAATAGCTGGCTATTACCTCCTTGTTGATGAGTTGCAGACCGTTGTATTTCGGATGATAGTCGTTGTTGCCTACCTTGAAGAGCTCTTCTCTGAAGGCCTGATCTACCAGTCTATCTACCAGCATCTTATCCTTCATTGCCTGGTCCAGAATGTCTGCCGTGATGACGATTGGGCGGATGAGCTGCTGCTTGCCTTTCTCATCTGTCTGGATATCGCTCTTGCTGGCAAAGCCATAGTAGAAGAGTTCTGCTGCCCGATGGAAAATGTTTCCGAAGATGCGGTTATCTACTTCGTCTTCATCTATTTCATCCGGTTCCAGCAATCCCTTTACATATTTATAATAGAACTGCTTCTGGCATCTCTGGTATGTATTGAGAAAAGTAGGTGTGAGCATTCTTACGTCGTCAAGTACCTTCATCACTTCTTCGGTCTTTGGCTCTTCGTCGTATGCCGGGCGAAGGGGTTTCTGACCGGCGATGAGAGTCTTCCGAACGATAGGATGCTGACTTTCTACCATCAGCTGGAGCATGAATCTGCTCATCTCGCCCGATTGACCATCTTCCGTAGCATTGTTGTAGGTAAGCGTGATGTCGTGGGCACGCTGCAGCATACTGTGAAAGTAGTAGGCAAAGATGGCTACCTTGTTTTCTACGGTGGTGAGACCGTAAGCCTTGCGCAGGGAGTAAGGGATGAATGAAGAATCGTTCACACCCTTTGGTATTTTGCCTTCGTTGCAGGATAGAACCAGAATATGGTCGAAATCGAGGTTTCTGGTTTCGAGTACACCCATTACCTGTATTCCTTCTGCCGGCTCGCCATGGAATGGTATGCTTGTGGTCTGGATGAGCTGCTGTATCAGTCGCTCCAGAGTGATGGGATCTACCTCAAGGTCACCGGATGTGATGAGTTCCTGCAGGCGGTTGAGTAGGGTGTAGGTTCGATAGAGTGATTCGTGAAATAGCGGATCATTCAAATCCTTCGCCTGGGTTCCTATCATGCGCAGAATATCAAGCAAGTAGCTGATGAGCTGCTTGTTGTAGCTGCTTTGCGTGGCTTCTGCCGTCTGCTCTTCCAGGTTTCTGAAAAGCAGAGAGAGTCCTTCGTCTCCATCCATGCTGAGGAAATCGCGCGATGGGTAGAAGCGTTTCTGTTCTTCCAGCTTTTCAAGCAGGTCGGCATATCGAGAGCTGATGAATCTCGTATAGGGATGGCGCAATGCTGTAAGCACATAATGAAGACGGTAGGTCTCGCTATGCTGTGGATGACCTGTTCCCTGCAACTGGATGAGCTGCTGGATGAGACTGTAGAAAGGTGTTTGCTGCAAAGGATAGCCTATCGTGATATTGACGCTTTTCACCTCTTCCGGAAGTGAATGTATCACACTCTGCAAGAGGTTTTCATCGCTCAGAACGATGGCTACATTGCGCCCCATCTTGTAGCGGTTGTGCTCCTTGAGCCAGGCGTTTACGTATCTGGCCTGGATGTTCTCTGTTGGTGCGGATGTGTAGGTGATATCCTTGTTCTTCGACATGTTGTCGTAGATGTCTTTCTGCGGATAGCTGGCAAGTTCGTTGGGATAGTGCTTCAGATACTGACGGATGTAGTGGCCGGCTTCATTTTGTCCCTCCATATAGTACTTGTCGTAATCCCAGTAGAAAAGGGCTTTGCCCTGTTTCAGCAGTCGGTCGCATAGTGTCTGTTCTACTATCTGCATCATATTGAAACCGATGAAGAGATACTTCTTGTAATGGAAGTCTATATCTTCATCGTTTACTACCTTGCGATAGAGTGCTCCTTCATAAGCCAGTTTCTGTTTGGCCAGTTTCTGGTTGAATCCTACGTAGATATCGTAGAAATGTGACCATAACTGCAGGAATCGCTTCTTCAGTTCTGTATTGTGATCATCAGAGAAATTGCTGAAGAATTTCTTGATCATAGCTTTCTGATAGTCTGTGAGATAAGAAACATCGTCGAGTTCGTGGATGTCACTCAGATTGGCAAAGAGTAGTTTGGCATCTACCATGTTCTTATCTACATCGTCAAAATCGGCAAGAAGGAGCTGCCCCCAACCGTAAAAGTGGTCGAGGGTCTCATCAATGCCTGTGCATGCTACGAATACCTTGTGCAAGTCGCAGATAGACTTGATAGGGTCAGCAACCTTCAGGTCGGAGTGTCGGCGGAAGAGGTCGCTGATGGTGATGTATGTGGGAGTCCAGATCGGCTTGCCGGCCAATTGCGCCAGATAGGTATTGAGGAAGAGCGCTGCACGTTTGTTTGGAAAAACCACAGCGATGTCGCTCATGTTGGTGCCGTATTTTGCCAGCATATCCTGGGCTACTGTTTTCAAGAATGCTTTCATTGTATATTGTTTTTTATTATCTTTGCATTTCTTTTATTCATCTATAATACTTCTTCTATTTTGTTCGGATAAACATACCAGAGGTATCCCTTGACATGAGCATGTCCCATACTTTCGAGCAGCTTCATATAGCCTTTTATCTGGTCGTGGTACTCCGGCTTCGGTTTACCGAATTTGAAATCTACCACCACGGTTTCGTGCTCATCTTTCATCACTCGGTCTGGGCGGTGCTCTACCATATTCCCGTTCTTGTCTGTGCTGATGATGGAACACTCATTGAAAACCTTCCATCGGTCAGAGAACCAGTCGCTTACCTTGTCTGATTCCAGACGTTTGCGAATCATCTTCTCAACTCTCTCGCGCGAAATGTTTTCATCGTAGAGAACTCCATCAAGTTCCAGCTGTTTCAGTGCTCCTTCTATATCATCTCTTGTGCGGATGGTAGAGAAGAGACTGTGCAGTACTGTACCCATCTTGATATAGAATTTCTGCTGCTCTTCCTGTTCATCTCCTTTGATGAGGTCGCGGCTCTTGTTACTCTGTCTGAATTCTGGCAGCTTAGGCGAAACATTGATGTCTATGTGCATCATTTCTGCAGGCATCGTAAAGACATTTCTGTTGATTTTCATGTCCATTACTATTTTTTGCTTCGGTACCACCGGTTCGCCATATTTAAAGATGATGTCGTTGGTCTTGCTATCTGTACTGATGCCTTCCAACTCTACATTTACCGCGTCGGTAAGCATTTCGTATGCTTCTTTCTCTGCATTTTGCTTCAGCTTCTCAGCAACTGTTTCCAGTGATTTTTCGATGATTCCCGAACGGTAGGCGGTAGATGCGCGTTTGCCGAAGACATAGAGATTATGACTGGCTCTGGTGAATGCCACATAGAGCAGGTTCAGATTATCTACGATGTTCTGCAGATGCTCGTGATGGTAGTCATTTTCATAGATACTTCCTTTCATCTGTTTGGCACTGAAATCTACAGGTACCAGAGGGAGTTCGTTGTAAGGAGCTTCCTGAGGGGTACACCAGATGGTGTTGGCTTTCTCCAGTTGCCAGTCGCAGTATGGCATGATGACATGGTCGAATTCCAGTCCCTTACTCTTGTGGATGGTGATGAGTCGGATACCCTCGATGCCGTCACTATGAATGCTTTTTTCGTGAAGATTGTTTTCCCATTCCTGGAGAAACGCCTCGATGTCGCTGCTGTTGTCTGTCAGGAAGGAATTCAACTTGTCGTAGAAGGCACATACGTAGGCACTTTGCGCTTTCATATCTTCTATCTCGCCAAGGTGAAGTTCCGTGAACAATTTTTCGGTCAGGTCGAGTAAAGGCATCTCCTGCAATTTCTGTCGATTCTCTGTGATCAGTTCAACCACCTTTTCATCATTCAGATAAGTATGGGCAAACTTCAAGAGTGTGGCGCGGGCAATATCGTTGGCAGGGTGTGTCAGCAGCTTCAGGGCTGTGATGAGTATTTGTACTGCCTGCGAAGCGTCGAGACGGAATGCCTCGTCTGAAACCATCTCATAGTCTGAATGCTCCATAAAGTATGCTGCGATATCCTGGATGGTGCGGTTGTTGCGCACGAGAATTGCGATACGATGGGTTGGAACACCACGTGCAGTCAACTTATCTACTGTTTGCAGACAGAGTTGCATCATGCGGTCTTCTTTATTTTCTGCATCATTTTCATCGTCCTCTTCCTGTGTCTTGAGGAGTCGCACTTCAACATATCCCTGAATCTTTTTCTTCTCCGGAACTTCCTGTTCTACATCGGCATAGGCAGTAAGCAGTTGCTTGGCTGTTTCCGGTATCGTTGCTGCCAGTTCGTTATATTCCTGCTGGGCAGCTTCAACGAAGAAGGCATTGTTGAAGTTGATGACATTGCGGTCTGAGCGATAGTTGGTGGCAAGGGTCTCTACATCCAGTTGTTTCTTCGGATTGTCAAACTGATCTTCTATGTTGTTGAGAAGTCGCCAGTCGCCCGAACGCCAGCGGTAGATACTCTGTTTTACATCTCCTACAATCAGGTTGCCTGCATCTTCTCGGCTCATCGTTTCTTCCAGCAGCACCTTGAAGTTTTTCCACTGTATGGTGCTGGTATCCTGAAACTCGTCTATCATCACGTGGTTCAGCTGGGTACCGATTTTCTCGAAGATGAAAGGTGAGTCGCTGCCTTGGATGAGTGAGTGAAGTAATGTCTGTGTGTCGCTGAGCAGGAAGCGGTTAGCCTCCTGGTTCATTTCTCTCACCTTCTTGTCTATGCTGCCCAAGAGGCGCAGCTGGTTGAGGTGTCTGATGGTGAGGTTGGCGCTCTTGTACATTCTTTCGAGCATGTGGCGATGCTCTTCCGAGAACTGGAGGATTGGATAGAGAGTATTCACCACATGCTGATAGAGTGGAGAATTGTTCTTGACTTCCGACTTCTTGACCCAGTTTTCCGGACTATCCATACATTTATCTAAAGTCATGTTGCTGACGTCATCGTCTCCGTATTTTCCATTTCTCAATTTATTGAAGTAGCTCCAGATACCCCTTGTCTTGTTGTTGAGGTCATCAGCCGAATATCCTTCCTCTTCCAGCGCATCGAAAAAGGAAGATGCGATTTCTTCGAATTTTTCTTTAGCCTGGTTTCGGGTATCCTTCATCTTGTCTTTGAATGCTTCGAAGAAGCCTTCTTCTTCCATTCGCTTTGACAGCTCGTCGGCGTGCTCCTTGTAGTAATCACGGAAGATGTGTTCACCGAACGACTTGATCTGGCCGATCACATTCCAGCTCTTGTCGTCTGCGATGTTTTCCTTGATGTAATCCATGATCCAGAAAAGCAGTTTGTCGGTGCTTTCCAGGCTTTCTATCAGTTCATCCACAGCTTGCTGTTCCACCTGATAATCGTTCAGCCCGATACGCAGGTTGGCTGTGAGGTCGAGTTCTCGTGCCAGATTTCGCAAGACACTCTGAAAGAAGGTATCGATGGTTTCTACTCTGAAATAGTTGTAGTTGTGGATGAGCAGGCGCAAAGCCTCTTCCGCATTCTTTCTGATCTGTTTTTCCGAAAGATGGGGGAGTGCTGCATGTATCTGTACAAGATACTGATCTGATTCGGGAAGCTCGTGGGCAATGCCATAGAGCTGTCCGAGAATACGCAGTTTCATCTCTTCTGTAGCCTTGTTGGTAAAGGTTACAGCCAGGATGGTGCGATAGGCGTGGGGATTGTCTATCACCAGGGTCATGTATTCGCGGGCAAGGGTAAAGGTCTTACCCGAGCCCGCACTTGCCTTGTAAACGGTGAGTTGTGATTTCATATATTGTTCTTTTTATTTCTTGATTGATTGGGGAATATCCCGTAGCGGATTCTACCAGTTTCTGAAGAGTTCGAAGCCGAAGCGGCAGCCTACGCCATCAAACTTTCCCTGTCTGAATGCTGCGAAGAAGCCGAGCGACATCAGACGCGTGCTTACACCATAGCCCCATTCTGTATAAGGGTAGAGGTGTTTTACCACCAGACCGCTGGTATAGAGTCTTTCTGATTCTACATATCTGCCTATCAGCGGAAGCCAGGCGGCAAGAATCATCGGAGATTCATAGGTGAAGTTGGCACGCAGGTAATAGTTGCTGGCATTATACCAGTAAGACGACAGCAGTTCGAAATCGCCCGACCATTCATCGTTCCAGCCTCCCGGAATGTTATTGTCGTGGAAGTTGGTGTAATCAACGAAGTCCCAGTGTGCTCCTCTTCGGGTATAGAAACCTGTTCCGAAACGCATCGAGTACGATTGCCTGCGGGAAGAATAGAGTATCGTCTGGGCATCAAACTCTGCTCTTCCGTAGTCGATGTTGCTGCCCAGCAGGTTTTTGAAACCTTGCTCATAGTCGAGTTTCAGCACGATGCCTTTCTCTGCTTTCGGTCTCCATTCTATTCCGATGGCAGGAGCCACAGACTTGTATTTATCCGGATAGCCTATGGATTGATAGAAGTCCGGACGGATGGCAATGCGGTTGTGCGCTACCATTCCCAGTTCCATCGCCCAATGTGGGGAGATGCGCCAGTGTTGGTGAGTCGCATGTAATTATCCTTGAATTCCGTAAAGGTGGATTTTCCTAGCAGAAGAGAAGGTATCTCCGCTGGCGAGAAACCTCCGATGCTGTCTTTCGGATCCATGTATCCCAACGCCTGGCGAGCCAGCTTGTTGGTATTGATGCGGTTGCCGTTACCGATTTCCAGCTGCAGATAACCCTCGTGACGGGTATTGTAGCTGAATTTGACAGGAATTCTGTAGTAGAAACGATGCTGGCGGAAACTGTAACCGCCTTTTATTCCGGCAGAAAGCTTGATGTTGTCATTGAAGGCATACTGTGCGTTGATCTTGAACTTATACACCACACCCTTGGATTCCGAATATCCCATATATAATGGATTGAACAATGGGTCGATGCGGAAATAGCCCTGTTGCTTTTTGCCGAAGTCGCTGGAAATTCTGTTCAGCAGGTTATCGCCCACGATTTCCCAGAGCACATCTTTTGCGAAATCTTTCTTTTTTTCTCCCAGTGCTGCGGCTTTCCTTTTTCGCTCTTCCTGTCTGCCGTAATAGATGCGATAGATCATTTCCTCATCGGTATTCAGCTTGATGGGGCGTACTTTTGACATCATGGCGGTATCTGCGCTATTCCTGATAGTATCTTCCAGAACTTTTGGCAGATCATATATGGTGGTGTATTTCCCGGTAATCTTATTGCCCATGAAACTGAAGTTGGCGCGCATGTCACACTTGACAGGTCCCAGCGACTTGAAGCCTTCCTTGCCCATCGTTACGGAGATGTAGAAACGGGTCATATCGTATTCTCCCTCGAAGTCGCACATCTGAATCTGTCCGTTTTGGATGCGGACGATCGCCCTGGTCTCTACCAGCTGGGTGTTTTTGATGCGTGGGTAGGCGTAAACCTGAGCCATACCATAGAGCAGTGGCGTGACGGAGTACTTGTAGTATCGTCTGTTGGAACGATGGAAAGGGGAGAGGATGTTCTCCTGAAAGAGGTTTTCTCCATACACATTCGGCGTCATGTAGTTGAGCGCGGCGCTCATCGTACTTTTGCGGTGTGGAATGGTACTGAGATTGAGCAGTCGGTGGATGACAGGTGCTCCCTTCTCATTCACTTCGATGCGGTTGTAGAATTCGCTGATGAACTTTCTGCCTGCTCCGTAGGAGATGGCGTACATGGTAGGAACGAGAGCCAGGGTGGCGTTTCGCTTGTTGGTACGCATCTGGAATTTGGTGTAGGCATAGCTCGAATGGCTTCCTCTTCCCGTGGTATCTATCTTTTGGGCATAACAGAAGATACGCTGCATCACAGAGTCTGTGATGGCGTCTTTAGTCTTCACTTTTCTGGCATCTGTTGCCAGAGGAAAGCTGATAGTCAAAAGGATGATAGCCGCTATGATGCGAATCAGTTGTATCTTCATATTTATCTTTATCCCAGATATTTCATCAGGATACCAATCTTGCCGGATTCTCTGAGCTTGGTGATGCTCTTCTCTCTGATCTGTCGAACTCTTTCGCGTGTCAATCCCATCTTGTCTCCTATTTCTTCCAGCCCCTTCTCGGTCTCGTCGATACCGAAGCAGGCGCATACGATCTTGCGCTCTCTTTCCTTCAGACATTTGTTGAGAACCTGTTTCAGCTCCTGAGCCATACTCTCATGATCCACGTGCTTGTCGGTACGGCTGTCATCTCCGCTCGACATTACGTCTGCCATCGAGTTGTCATCGTCTTCGCCGAATGGTGCATCGATGCTTACATGATGACCGCTAGCCATCATACTCTGAGAGATTTTATCTTCATCTACACCGGTGCGGGCAGACAGTTCCTCTACGCTAGGGCGGCGCTGGTTTTCCTGCTCAAATCGGTTGATTTCCTGGTTTACCTTGTTGAGCGAACCCACCTGGTTCAAAGGCAGTCTCACGATGCGGCTCTGTTCTGCTATTGCCTGGAGGATGCTCTGGCGAATCCACCATACAGCATAGGAGATGAATTTGAATCCGCGGGTCTCATCGAAGCGTTCTGCAGCCTTGATGAGTCCGATGTTGCCTTCGTCAATAAGATCGGTGAGTGTGAGTCCCTGATGCTGATACTGTTTTGCCACAGACACCACGAATCTCAAGTTGGCTTCTACCAATTTGTTCTTAGCTCTTTCGCCAACTCTACCTCCCTTTCTTATCTGCTGTGCCAGCTCTATCTCTTCCTCTATAGAGATCATTGGCGCTCTGCCGATCTCTACCAGATATTTATCAAGTGCTTCACTATTTCGATTGGTTATGCTCTTTTGTATCTTAAGTTGTCTCATGATGATCCTACCCCCAAATTTTGTTACTAAACTCCACAAAGTTAGTAAAAAATGTGATAGGTTGTATTTTTCTACAACATAATTTAACTAAAAATACTTGATTTTTCGATATTTTATCTAACTACCTCATTTTGAGAGAATTTTGTGAATGCATCTTGATAGCCATTGAATACATTGATATCTACGGCTCCGTGGATGCCTGCCACACGGCCATCCGGGCATAGCTGCCAATATACCAGGTGGATGTCTGGCTTGTATTCGCCATAGCGGGCAATCCATATTTTATAGTCACGTTTCAGGTCAGGTGCTGCAGGCAGATACCGGTTTACGAAGATCTGACTGATGTAGAGGATTGGTTTTACGCCCGTGGCTCTTTCCACCAGTCTTAACCAGGTTCTTACTCTTGCGAAGAGAACGCCCGGACCTCCCATCTTGCTGATCTGGCTATGCGATGGCTCCAGGTCGAGAACCGGCGGGAAATCTCCTCTCCTGATGCAGCTGTGTCTGAGGAAATGATTCGCCTGGGCAGCAGCTGGAGTCCTGGTGCTGAAGAAGTGGTAAGTGCCTACTTTATAGCCATGTGCGCGAGCTGCGCTATAGTCTTTCTTATAGTAAGGATTCACGATTGATTTACCCTCTGTGCTCTTGATGTAGATGAAGCGGATCGGGTAGTTTACGTTGCCTGCCACGGTCTTTCTGCTGATGTTTCCCAGATGCGTGATGCGCAGTTTCTTCCAGTTTATCTGATATCGCTTTCTGCCCTTGATGTGCTGGTATTTCGAGATGTCGATGCCATAGATTCGCTGTGAGGTATATACCAGTCGCTCTCCCTTGTATTTGTCTTTCTTCCATTCGCCCACTCTCAGAGGCTTCTTGGGTGAGATGCTGAATCCCCATCCGTTTCTTTCTCCATTCTTCCATTCTCCTTCGTAGTAGGAACCGTCGTGGCCTATCCAGGTGCCGTAGCCTTCTGCCTGGTAGAGACTGTCGTAGCTGCCCGAGAAATACCCCAGTGAGTCATGGCGCTGTTCATAGTTGATGGTGTCTCGGTGGGTAGCTCCCTGCAGGGTTACGATTCCGATGGCTGTGCGGGGGGCAATGCCGTAGATACCGTCAGGGGTCGTTTCTGATGCCAGCTGAAAGAGGTGGCAGTACTGTCTGCCTTTTCTTTCATCTGTATTTGTCTGGATGAGCTTGCAGTCTTCGCTTCGGGGCTTGCCGTTTTCATCGGTGTAGAATGCCTTATATTTAATAAGGTGTACCAATACCAGTTTGCCGTCTTTCTGGTTTGACTTGTCAGAAGGCGTTTTTCCCTGGATATGATGCAGCGAGTCGAGCATCTTCTTGGCAGAATCTCTCAACACCTTCTCGCGGTTTTCGAAGGCGCAGATTCTGTTGTATCCCAGATCCATTACGCTGTGGGAGTGGATATAGTATGCCAGCTCGCTTTCTTTCCATTTCGAATCCTTGTAGAGACTGTCGAGTGAATCCACTTTCTCTACCAGCACACTGTCTGCATCGAGTCCCTGATAGCGGTTTCGGGTGATGTCGGTATTGTTGGACGCAGCGAGTCGTCCCTGGCATGAAGGAACGAGTGCCCAGCGGTTCATGAAGGTTGCTGCCAGTGTGGTGGTATCTTCGTCGAATCGCAGCATGGTTTTGCCGTTTCTTCTTATTTCATAGCAGCTGTAGGCTTCTATTCTGGCTTTGGCTGCCTGCACCTGTTCTCTTGTGGGATTCAGACAGCGGTAAGTCCAAAATCCCAGGGCGCAAAGTAAAATGATAAATAGGGCACCAGCTATTCTGATGCCTTTCTTTCTGTTGTTTGTCATTGTTTCAATTCCTCCTATATTTCTTTTCTCTCCCTTATCTTCTATATATCTATAGTTCTTGTTTTATCTGTTGTTTTATTAGACTTCTGGATTTACCTCCAGTTCTATCTTCAGGATGGATTGGGTGTCGGGGGTGATTCTGCAGTGGTCTGATGTTCTTTCTCCGATGAGCCAGATGATTTCGCCTGTCTTGTCGGTCAGTACATGTTGACTCATTTTCTCCATATAGTTTCGCTTGCGGTCTGTCAGATAGTCGCTTACCAGCTTCGTTCCCTTCATGCCGAAAGGTTTGAATCTGTCGCCCTGTTGGGAGAGTCGATAGGTGAGCGGGAAACTTACCTGATTGGCATCCAGGGTGATGCGATGGCTTTCCTTGCTTGGCGTAAAGTCGGCTGTGCGAGGGTAGCGTCGGATCCTGATTCTCGTGTTTCCTGCAAGACTGTAATTTCCTTCTTCCGGAAGGCGGAAAGCTCTTTCTTTCTGCAGGTTATCCATTTCTTTCAGGGGTGTAACGAGCAGCTTTTCGCGGTCGATGCAAAGCATGTATTCGTTGCTTTTCCAAATCTTGCCTATTCCACCGTCCTGGCTGTTCATACTTTCTATGATGCCGTCGATGGTATCACCATGAAAACCATAGCAGCCGATGAGCTGATGGAGCATGAACTCCGGACTTGCCGCCTGCATCACGAGTTGCTTGCCGATGGTTATGATATTGCCGGAATCATCGGGCTGTGATGTACTGGAATCATCTGGCTGCGATGGTACGCCCACAGCATCATCGAGCATCATCTTAGCCTGTCTGAGGTATCTAGCCGATTGGGCGATGTTCTCCCTGGCAGCAGGGTTCAGCGTTTCCAACAGCGGAATCACGTGATGGCGGATCTTGTTGCGCAGGGCATCATCTTCCAGGTTGGTGGAGTCGGTCATGTAGTCTTGCCCCTTTTCTGCGAGATAGTCCAGGATGTCCTGACGGCTGATGCAGAGTAGGGGGCGCAGGATGTTTCCGTTTTTGGGAGCGATGGCAGCGAGCCCATCCACCCCCGAACCTCTCAGCAGATTGAGCAGGAGCGTTTCCACGTTGTCATCTCTGTGATGTGCCACGCAGATGCCGTCGGCTTCGATGTCTCGGGCGAGTTGAGCGAAATAGCGGTAGCGCAAATCCCTGGCAGCCATCTCGATACTCACCTTGTGCTTTTCGGCATAGGTGAGGGTATCGAAGTGGATGCGATGCAGGCAGATGCCTTCACGCTCGCAGAGATCTACGCAGAATTGTTCGTCGCGCTCGCTTTCTTCGCCACGCAGGTGAAAGTTGCAGTGGGCTGCATGGATGGGCATCCCCAGGTTCTTGAGAATCAGGAGCAGAGCCACACTGTCTGCTCCTCCCGAGAGGGCAACAATATAAGAGCCGTCGTGCTTTCCCATTCCGTGGCGCACGATATAGTTTCTGACAATCGTTTCTATCTTGTTCATTTCTATATTCCTGAATCTTTTCGACCTGTACGGTTGAAATTGTTTTTAAGGCTAGAAGAAAGTTCCGTTCAAAATCGTTGAACCGACATTCAACGTCGCTGAACGTGCATTCAACGACGCTGAATGGAGATTCAACGTCGCTGAACGAAGATTTTTACTAACTCTAGAAACATTTTCCTTTAAAGGTAGAAAGTAATTCCTTTAAGGGAAGAATTATTTAATGTCCTTCTTTCAGAAACTCCTCAGCGCGCTGGAGATCTTCCGGGGTATCGATTCCCACGGTCTCAACGTCTGTGGTTCCCACCTTGATCTTGTATCCGTTCTGCAACCAGCGCAGCTGTTCCAGGCTTTCTGCAATTTCGAGAGAACTTTGTGGTAGCTGGGTTACCTCTCTGAGCACTTCCTTGCGATAGGCGTAGATGCCCAGATGCTTGAGGTAAGGGAAATGCTGGAGCCACTCCTCTCGCTCCTTGCCACGTACGTATGGGATGACGCTGCGGGAGAAGTAGAGAGCGAAGCCCTGGTTGCTGACTGCGATTTTCGGACTATTTGGATTCTCTACCGCCTCCATAGATGTGAACGCTTTGCCCAAGGTCGCAAT
This sequence comes from Prevotella sp. AM34-19LB, assembly GCF_003468525.1. NCBI lineage: Bacteria > Pseudomonadati > Bacteroidota > Bacteroidia > Bacteroidales > Prevotellaceae > Prevotella > Prevotella sp. AM34-19LB. The sequence goes on from NZ_QSIG01000025.1 coordinate 52,092, forward strand.
CTGGGTGGTTGGGTCATCGAAGCAATGGCAGATGGTTTCCAGCTGGCTCTTTGCCACGAAAGGTTCATCGCCCTGTACGTTAACGATGACATCCCAGTCGCCGCCTATCTTCTCGATGGCTTCCTCTATACGGTCGGTTCCGCTCTTGTGGTCAGTACGGGTCATTACCGCCTTACCGCCAAAAGCTTCCACAGCATTGAAAATGCGCTCATCGTCAGTAGCCACGTATGCTTCTTCTAAAACAGCAGCCACCTTTTCATATACATGCTGAATAACAGGCTTGCCACCAAGCATGGCAAGAGGCTTGCCAGGGAAACGCGTTGAAGCGTATCTTGCTGGAATAATACCGATAAATTTCATAAGCTTCTTTTTTATTATCGCTTCAGAGCGATGTTGTAATTGTAATAATGTGTATTGCCGGTGATGTCTTCGAGCACCTGGATGAAAGGAGGAAACTTCACGCTCTCGCGTTTTGCGATGCCTTTGGTTTCCAGGATCATCAGGTCTTTTACTGGCTCAGAGAATGAATCCAGCTCGAAGTACTGGCCTTTCCAGATAAAGCTCTTGCGGTGCTTGCGGATGGTAGCACGGTAAGGGTCAGCCTGCTGGAGCATATTCTCGTAGAGATTGGCGCTGATCTGTCGCTCGGTCTCAATCTGTTCGTTGTCGGCTACGCGCTTCTTGGTGGTGTGAACATATACGTATTTGCCACCTTCGAATCCGCGGCGACGGAGACGGATCTCACTGCCTGGTTCTCCCGAAAGATAGGTCTGAACGATATCGCTGTCGATGGCGTTTGGCACTTCGCCGGTCAGTTTCACGATATACTTTCTCTCCTCCTCGATAGGTTGCGGAATACCCAGCACATTGCTGATCTCCTTGAGCACACGGTTCAGCTTGTTGTTGAAGTCCTCGTGGTTGTTGATTACTCTCAGATGTGGATGGCCCTTCCAGGCGGAAACGATTCTCTTGTCCAGTTCCCTGGCTATCTGCAATCCCTTTTCGTCAGCCTTTTCCACTCGCTGGGCATTGTTGGCTGTGGTGTAGAATTGTTCAGCGCCATCTGCGGCAGAAACCAGATGCAGTACGGCATCGTAGCGTTCACGCAACTGGGTGTTGGTGTATCCCTGCTCGGAGATAATGCGGTTCCAAAAGTCTTCTGTCAGATAGGTGGAGATATCCATCGTGCCACGGTCGCAGACGATGATGACCGGCTTGTCGATGGTTTCCGCCATTTTGGTGAAGCTTTCTTCCAGTCCGATCTGAGTCAGGAAGGTAGCTTTTTCTCCCTCGAAGAAGAACTTCTCGTTTTTGGTGAGATAGTTCATACCTGCCTGGGTGAACATGGTAGGAACCTCAGGAATCGTAAACACCTTGTATCCAAGGCCAGAGAAGTGGTCGATTATTTTTACCAGCGCAGTGGTTTTACCTGCGCAAGGACCACCTGTAAGTACAATTTTCTTAATTGTATTCATTATCTTATTTTTTGTTATTATCAGATGCGTCTTTTTTGTTATTATCAGATGCGTCATGGGATGCGTCAAGCGCCCTCATTCCTTTTATGGGTGCAAAGATAGCAATAAATTCTTTAAGAAAGAAAAAAACTTTCGGTTTTATTTTGTATTCTAAATGAATTAATGTATCTTTGCAAAGTTAAACGACAAGAAATAAGACAAGAAATAACAGATGATTTACTTCATTTCAAAGAAATTAGAAATATCAGCAGCCCATTCGCTTGCCCTCAGTTACGAGAGTAAGTGCAGCAGTCTGCATGGTCACAACTGGCAGATAGAACTCTTTTTTGTGGGCCGAGAGTTGAACCAGGATGGCATGGTGATAGATTTTACCCATGTCAAGAAAGCGGTGCATGGCAAGATGGATCACGCCAATCTCAATGAGGTGTTTGATTTCAATCCTACCGCCGAGAATATCGGAAGATGGCTCGTGAATCTCTTCCCAGAGTGCTATAAGGCTACGGTGCAGGAGAGCTTCGGCAATACTGCCGTGGTGGTTGACGAGGAGAAAATCAGAGGAATCGAGCATCTGGTTCCTTAAAATCGGAGCTGGTAATTTGTTGAACATCCCCAAGTGCTTTTGCAAGTGGTTCCCCAAGTGGTTCAAGAACGGGCTGAAGGCCCAAAAGCTCCTAGCCCAGGGCATCGCCCTGGGTAGAGTCGCAATCAGCAATGCGCCCTGTAAGGGCAAAAGCTTTTTAATATTAAGGAAAAATGTATAAAGTTAACGAGATATTCTATTCCCTTCAGGGAGAAGGAAGATGGTCGGGCAGGCCAGCCGTGTTTGTTCGTATGAGCGGCTGCAATCTGAAATGTCCTTTCTGTGATACCGATTTCAAGGGATATAAGGAGATGAGCGCAGAGGACATCCTGGCTGCGTGCCTGGAAAAGGGTGGCGATTGCCGCTTCATCGTTCTTACCGGTGGCGAACCAACCCTGCAGGTGGATGCGGAACTCATCCGTCTCCTGCATCAGCAGGGATATTATCTTTCGATGGAAACCAACGGCACCCACGTGGTTCCCGAGGGCATCGACTGGATTACCTGTTCGCCTAAGTTGGACTTCACGGAGGGCGGCGAACTTGCCTTGAAGAAGGTGGATGAGCTGAAACTGGTCTTTGATGGCGCCCACGAAGTAAGCAATTATGGATTGGAAGCCACCTATCAGTATCTGCAGCCTTGCGATGTGGGCAATGATGCCCGCAACCGCTTTATCCTCTCCGGCTGCATCGACTATGTGAAGCGGCATCCGGAATGGCAGCTTTCACTCCAGATGCATAAGATTGTGGGTATCCGATAAATCTCATAAGATCATAATAAAACAACAATAATAATATAATGGAAAAAGTAAAGACTTTGATTATAGGTAGCGGTCCTGCGGGATATACTGCTGCCATTTATGCAGGTAGAGCTGGTCTCAATCCTGTATTGTATTCTGGTATGCAGCCAGGCGGTCAGCTTACCATCACCACGGAAGTAGAGAACTTCCCAGGTTATCCTAATGGCGTGGATGGCACTCAGATGATGATGGACATGAAGGAGCAGGCTGCCCGCTTCGGTGCGGATCTGCGTGACGGAAGCATTTCAAAGGTGGATTTCTCTTCCCGCCCTTATCATCTTACCGATGAGAGTGGCAACGAGATCGAGGCTGATACCGTGATTATCGCTACTGGTGCTTCTGCCAAGTACCTTGGTCTGGCTGATGAGGAGAAATATCGTGGACAGGGCGTTTCTGCCTGTGCTACCTGCGATGGCTTCTTCTATCGCAAGCGTACGGTTGCCGTAGTAGGTGGTGGTGATACTGCCTGCGAGGAGGCGATGTATCTTTCCGGTCTTGCCAAGAAGGTGTATATGATTGTGCGCAAGCCTTATCTCCGTGCTTCTGAGATTATGCAGAAGCGTGTAAAGGAGAAGGAGAACATCGAAATTCTTTTCGAGACCAATACGCTCGGCTTGTTTGGAGAGAATGGAGTAGAGGGAGCTCATCTGGTTCGCCACATGGGTGAGGCCAACGAGGAGAAGTTTGATATTGCCATCGATGGTTTCTTCCTGGCTATCGGCCATAAGCCTAACACCGATCTCTTCAAGGATTTCATCGATTTGGATGAGCAGGGATTCATCAAGGTGGTTCCTGGTACTGCGAGCACCAATCTTCCTGGCATCTTTGCTGCCGGCGATGTTGCCGACCCGGTTTATCGTCAGGGCATTGTTGCAGCCGGCTCTGGTGCCAAGGCTGCTATCGAGGCAGACAGATATTTGCAGCAGTTGTAATCACGGAAGTTATAAAAGTTAGATAAAAAACAAATCCGCAGGAGTTTAGAATAACTCTCTGCGGATTTTTTTGTATGGAGAAAAGTTTCGCGGAAGATGAGGGATTCAAACCCCCGATACCCGGAAGAGGGTATACCGGATTTCGAGTCCAGCGCATTCGGTCACTCTGCCAATCTTCCTTTGTCTGATATTGTTTCAACGACGATGCAAAAGTACTGCTTTTTGATGAACCGACAAAATATTGGACGAAAATTTTAACTAAATTAACCCTCAAGCCTCTAACGTAAATATTTGTTGTTAAATCAGCCATACGCCCTGAAAGGGCAGAAGCTCCTAGCCCAGGGCATCGCCCTGGGTAATGACGCCATTATAATAAACGCCCTGTAGGAAAGCTTCAAAACCTAGTGATATAAGCTTTTGCCCTACAGGCGCATTGCTGCCTGATGCTATACCCA
>NZ_QSIG01000026.1:0-55239 GCF_003468525.1 Prevotella sp. AM34-19LB
ATATAAATATCTACTTACAATTTATAACCATAGAAAGGGTAAAATATCTACTTACAATTTATAACCATAGAAAGGGTAACTATCGCGAAAAAAACTGAATACTGAATACTGAACACCCTTTTAGGTTCCTCGCACCCTGGGTATCATGGCAGCATCAGGAAAAAGATAGTACTAGTACGCGTACATAGTACAATTTCTCCAGAAAACGAAGGAACCCGATTCTGAATCTCTATGATTCGGAACCGGGCTCCAGGACTTAGTATCGAAAAAAACTAAAAATAGTCTTACTTGAAGTATCTCTTGTAAAGACCTGCGAAACCTGCACAGTGGCGAGCCTCGTCCTTAGCCATCTCATGAACAGTATCGTGGATAGCATCAGAACCCTGCTCCTTGGCAAGCTTGGCAATGCGGAACTTGTCCTCGCAAGCACCCTTCTCTGCTGCGATGCGAGCCTCGAGATTGCTCTTGGTATCACCCAAAACCTCACCCAGCAACTCTGCAAAGCGAGATGCATGGTCAGCCTCCTCGAACGCATAGCGCTTGTAAGCCTCTGCAATCTCTGGATAACCCTCGCGGTCTGCCTGGCGAGCCATTGCAAGATACATACCTACCTCGCCACACTCACCTGCAAAGTGATCCTTCAAACCCTTGATGACCTCCTCATTGACGCTATCCTTATATGCCTGACCGAGAACGTGTACAGTAGCGAATGTCAAATCATCATCCACTGTATCTTCCATCTCCTTGAACTTGCTGGCTGGAGCCTTGCAAATAGGGCACTTCTCTGGTGCCTCTGTACCCTCGTAGATGTAACCACAAACGGTGCAAATAAATTTCTTCTTCATAATGTTAATGTTTTAAAATGTCCTTGTATTGTATTATCTTATTACTATTAATTCTCTTGTCTGACGAATCCTTCGGCTTCCCGTTAATTCGTCTTCTTCTCCATCTTCTTGGCGCAAGCTGAACAGATGCCCTTGTAGTAGAGCTGTTCCTCCTGCACGATGTTTCCATCTATCACCTTGGTCTCTGTTACCCTTGGTGCTTGCTCATCGAAGAGGTCGATGATCTTGCCGCAGTTCTTGCAGTAGAAGTGAACGTGTGGCTCGATGTTGCCATCATAGCAAACGCGATGTTCGTCGATAGTGATCATCTGGGCTGCATTTACCTCACTCAGCATGCGGAGCGTGTTATACACTGTGGTACGGCTTAGGGTCGGTACCTTGTCCTCCAAAGCTTTGTAAACATCTTCGATGTTCGGGTGGGTAGGGTGCTTGATCAGGTAGTCCAGGATTGCCAGTCTCTGTACTGATGGTCTGATGCCTTTCTCTACCAATCTGTTGTAAGCTTCTGTTTTTTTCATATTCCTATCTCTTGATTGATTTTTACGTTTGCAAAGGTAATGAATTTATTTCTATCTACCAAATAATTCTGTAAAATATCCAAAATAATAGGGATTATTTTTAGATAATTTACAGAATTAAATGTTTATTCACTAAAATCGACTCTTTTCCCAGTCTTTGCGCCCAGGATTTCATCTACGACTATTTTCCGGTCTTTACGCCCAGGAATTTATCTACCATCATCAGCTGTTTGAGCTGGAAGGCTGGCTTGCATGCCTTCTTTGCCTTGAGCTTGATGGTGAAGAGATCGCGGGTGCCCTCTACGGCTGGCTGCTCACCGATGTTGACGAAGGTAGGGTAGAGCACCTTGCTGCCATCTGAGTGCAGACGGTCCTTGGTGAGGTTCTCCATCTTGCCCATATCCTTCACATCCACTCCGATGAACTCGTATTCGGTGGCGCTGTATGGCAGGGCAAAGCTCAGGGCATTGAGCGATACGAGACCCTTGCCCTTTACGGTGAGGGTGATGGTTTCGCCTGCCTTGTACACCTTCTTGTCAGCTGCGAGACTGATGCTGCCCTCTACGGCCGGCACCTTCTTGCTGCTTACTCCGCTCTTGAGCTGGGTAGCCACCACGGAGATATCGTAGGCGTCGATGAGACCGTTGCCGTTGATATCGCCCTTGCTTACGTAGCCCTCGAAGTCCTTGTCGCCCCTGCGCAATCCGCAGTAGTTGAGGTAAGAGGTGAAGTCGTTTTCGTCGATGCGTCCGTCGTGGTTGATGTCGCCCGCCTTCTCCATCTTGCTGCCCGGAACCTTGAATACGTACATCTCGGCACCCGAACCCATTCCGCCTCGGGCTTCCTCTACGGTCATCCTGATGTACTGAGCCTCTGGGTTGCCCTGGAACAGGTATTCCTTCACGGCATTCTCGTTCTTCCAGTCGAAGCTTCCGGTCTCGGTCCAGTTGATGCCGTCGTTGCTGATGGCGAACTTACCCTTCTGGATCTGTCCGTTGGTCTCGCGTTCAGAAGCCGGGAGATAGTGAATCTTCTCGAGCTTGGCGATGCCGTTGAGGTTGAGGGTTACATCGAATGGCAGCACACCTTCCTTCTTGTAGTAGTCGGTATGCCAGAAGTTCTTCTCGTTGAAGTCGAACATCTTCGAAACCTCCAGACCTTCCCAGTCCTTCGTAGAGTTGGTGGCTGTGATGTTGCGGATGGCTTCATCGAGAGGGTCCTTGATGGTATGCGCCTGAACGGTGGTCCATTCAGAAACGCCGTCCTTGTTTACGGCTCTCACCTGCACCTCGTAATCGTTTTCCGGCTTCAGGTTCTCGATGGTGAACTCGTTGCTGCGGATGGTGGAATGAATCACGCCATCCACCTTTACCTCATAGTAGTCGGCGTTGGCCTGCTTGTTCCAGGTTGCCACCAGCTCGAATGCCTTGTTAGGGCTCTGGCTGTCCTTCATCGTTACCTGAGGAGCTGCGAGGGCACCGCTGGCGTGGAGCAGCACATCGGCATCATCCATCTGATAGCCGTCCATGCGAAGCTCTACGTCGTTGGCAGTGATGTCGGTCTTCGCCAGTCGCACATAAACCATCGGATTCTTGCGGATATCCATCTTCTCGAAGTCGCTGCCCGGTGTGGCGAAGCGGTTGAGCTGAGGAGCCTCGTCGAAGAACCATGCATTTCCGGTTTTGCGGAGTTCATCGAGCGAATTCACCTGGGTCAGCTTCACGCTCTTTCCGCCAATCTTCGCCGCTAGCTTCTTAGGCATCTGGCTCAGATTGATGCGCAGCTCGGTAGCCTGGTTCTTCTCCTGCCCCTGGAAGTGGCCCGTGGTCTTGTAGATATGTACGTTGAGACGGTCCTTCTGCAGGGAAGAGGTGATGCGGGTGGTGGCGTGTTCACCCAGGCGGTAAAGCTCGGTCTTGCCGTCATCATCATAGAGGGCGTAATGGGTTTCGCCGTATGGATAGAGTTCGAAGATGCGCTGGGTGTTGTCTATCTGCGATACGTTGTTGTTAGGATTTACCATCGGGATGATGGCGCCTCGCTTCACGAAGACAGGCAGTTTCCAGTAGGGAGCCTCAAACTCGTTGATGATTCTTCCACCTTTATATATATGTCCGCTGAAGTAATCCACCCATTCGCCCTGAGGCAGGTAGATGCCGTTGCGGATGTCGTTGCCCTCCTTATCCATCTTGGTTTCCTTGTAGATAGGAGCCACGAGGAAGGATGGACCGCACATAAACTGATACTGCGTTGCCTTGCCCAGGGTATAAGGGTTGGCATCGTCGAGGAACATCGCTCTTACCAGCGGCTTGCCGGTTACAGCCTCGTGGGCAGCTGTGTAGATGTATGGCATCAGCTCTGACTTGAGCTTCAGATACCAGCGGTTGACGGAAGTTACCGGTTCGCCCAGGATATGAGGATACTTGGCATTGCTGCCCCAGCCATCCATGTTCAGACCCATCGCGGTGAAGGCCTTCCATTCGAATTCTCGCATGTTGACGATCGGATTCTTTCCGCCGAAGATACCATCGTTGTCAGATGTGATGTTGGAGATACCCGAAAGTCCGGCACCGATGAAGGTAGGGATGTGGAAGCGGATGTACTCCCAGTCGCCACCGGTCTGGTCGCCCGACCAGACGGATGCATATCGCTGTGTACCAGCCCATCCATCGAGCGAGATGATGAACGGACGGGCGTTCTCGCCATAGTAAGGCATGATCTGAGCCGCGTCAGCCACACCGTTCAATCCGAAGGAATAGCCGTCGCCTACCCAGGCCACATCGGTCTTGAGCACTCTTACGCCAGCGGTTCCCACCTCCTTCACGATGTCGCGCTGCAGGAGCGCCTCGATGCTGTCTTTCGGATGCAGGTCTGACTGGGTCCAGAGTCCGATTTCCACACCGTGCTTGCGGGCGTAATCACCGAATTCCTTCAGGTTCTGGATGTTGCCGTCCAGGGTACTCTCCTGACCGTATCCGGCTCCGTATCCATCGTTTGGCAGGAACCATCCCAGCGGCATGTCGTGCTTCACATATCGGTCGATTGCCGCACGTGCTGAGAACTGGTAGTTGTTCTTCTCGCCATTCAGTGATTCCTTGATTCCGGTCTTGTCGCTGGCACTCTCCTTATACGTCTTTCCATCCTCGAACACCATGGTTCGGCCCTTGTTGTCTGATTCCTTCCAGTAGTCGCGGTTGTAGGCATTGAGATGGCCTTCGTAGAAGCCGAACTTAGGGAGGAGTACAGGGTTGCCGGTGAGCTGGTAATAGCCATCGAGCAGATCGGTAGGCTTCTTGCCCACCATGAAGAAAACGTCTAAGTTTCTGGATTCGTGAGAGAGTTCTACCTTTCCGTTTTGGGTAGAACCGAAGTCGTAGAGACCTGGCTTGAAGGTGTACCACATGAAGCCGTAGCCAGCGGTTGACCAATAGAATGGGGCAGGGGAAGCCACTCCGCCATCTACCCAGTTGTTGGTGTTGACGATTTCGATTTTCTCACCCTTGTGAGAGAATCTTCCGTTCTGTACGCCGCCACCGAAGAAATACTCATCCGGCTGTTCGCGCAGGCTGAGGGTTACCTTTTCGGGGGTAAACTGTGCCGGAGCGCTCTGCTCTGCCACGGTCTTTCCGTCTTCAAGGTTGATGATCTTGAAGAGCTGGGTAGCCTTGTCGAAGATGACCTGTGCCTTGGTGGTAGAAAGGATGATGGAGTTGTCGTTCTCCTCCACCTTCACCTGCTTATGGTTCAGGGCTGTGCGTGGATTATCCACCAGGATGCTCGCCTCAGGCTTTGCCTCGGGCGCTCTCATCACGCCATCGTTGTGATCTTCGAAGATCCGGAAAACACTTTCGCCATAGAAATCTACGGCGACACGTTGCTGGTTGGCGAAGACAATCTCCACCAGCGTAGGATTGATTCTGAGAATCTGGACATCTCCCGCCTTCACGGTCTGGGCTGCCTTCTGGGCATCGGGAGCGGAAGGAAGCAGGGGAGATGATGCTGTGTTGGTTGTGTTGGCAACCATAGGCAAGGTTACCGCCATTGCCATCAGGTTGCCAACAGATAATTTCTTATAAATATTACTCATTTTATTTATAGATTATTTTGAGAGTTTTTCGATAGTTACCGCCACACGCCCTGAAAGGGCAGAAGCTCCTAGCCCAGGGCATCGCCCTGGGTAATGATGATGCAAGTCTGCCGCCCTGTAAGGGCAAAAGCCTTCAAATACCAGGCAATATACAAAGCTTTTGCCCTTACAGGGCGCCTTGCTGATTGCTTGTATACCCAGGGCGATGCCCTGGGCTAGGAGCTTCTGCCCTTTCAGGGCGTCCTTGAACCACATTCGCTAGTTCTTCAGGGCGTGTGGAGCATACTTGCGAAACTTGAATCTCTAATTTCTATTCTTACAGTTTTTCGATGAACGCCTTCATCTCTGCCTCGTGTTCCTTCGCCTTCAGGAAGAGATGCCACTGGTTCTGGCTCTTACGAGGTTGTGCTCAGGATACTTGCACTTCCAGTAGTGGTCGCCGTTGAGGTAATCCCAGAGGAAGCGTACTGCCTGCATGTATGGGAAGAGCTCGGCTGCATGAGGAAGCAGGGAAATCTCCAATGGAGAAAGGAAGGCTGATGCAGACTCCACATAGCCGCGGGTGAACGATTCGAAGATGTCCATGCGGAAATCTATCTTCTCGAACTCAGGAGAATCCTCGGCGATGGTATTCGCTGCCGTGCGGAGGAAATCGCCGTAATCGCTCACGAAGAGTGATGGCATCACGGTATCGAGGTCGATGACGCACAATACGCGACCCTCTTCATCAAACATCATGTTGTTGACCTTGGTATCGCAGTGGCAGACATGCTTCTGCAGCTTGCCCTCGCGGAAGAGGCGCTGGCAGAGACACATCTCATCCATATAACTCTCGATTTCTGCGATGAAATCCTTTACGCCTTCTGCGCGTCCGGCACGGTCTTCCTTCACTGCCTGACGGAGCTGGTCACGGCGCAGTTCCATATTGTGGAAATCAGGGATGGTTTCGCCGAGGCGGTCGGTGATGTCGGTGAGCTGAGCCTCGAACTCTCCGAAGGTCTTTCCTGCGTAATAAGAACTTTCTGGGTTTACTGCCTCCTGGGTGATGGCACGAGGAATGAAGACGGAAATGCGCCAGTACTGCTGGTCTTCGTCTTTTACATAGGTCTTGCCGTTGCTCGCCTTGACGAAGGTGAGTACCTTGCGGTCGATGTCGTCAGCGCCCTGTTTTTCGAGCTGCTGGCGGATGTGTGTAGTTACTTCCTCGATGTTGTGCTGCAAGAGATCTACATCGGTGAAGATAGAGTCGTTGATGCGCTGGAGAACATAGTCTGGTGCATCATCTTCTACTGTTGTCACCTTGTAGGTGTCATTGATGAGTCCATTACCGAGAGGCTTTACCTCATTTACAGTTCCGGTGATATCGAACTGTGAGATGATAGGTTTGAGATCTTTCATTTTAGTTTGGTTTTAAATATATTTTTAAAGCTTTTGCCCTTACAGGGCGTAGTTTCTTATTGGATTTTTAACCCAGGGTGATACCCTGGGCTAGGAGCTTCTGCCCTTTCAGGGCGTATTGCTTGCAACATTCTCCCAGTGCTAGGAGTTTTCCCTTTTCAGGGCGTATTGCTTGCAACATTCTCCTTATGCTGGGAGCTTGTTAGTTGGCTCCTCACGCCCTGAAAGGGCAGAAGCTCCTAGCCCAGGGCAACGCCCTGGGTTGTTTGGATGCAAGCCTTTCGCCCTGTAAGGGCAAAAGCTTTGACATTATCTCAGGTCGATGACTTCTGCTCCTGGGAATTCCTTGCTGTTGAAGACGAAGGAATTGTTGGAAATACCCTTTGCCTTGAAACCGGAGATGTCGATGGTACTCCAGGTAGAACCCTGGCGCATCTTTACCTGCGATGGCACGTGGGTGTTCTTGTTGATGGTGATATACATCTCTGCCACGGTACGCTTCTGGTTGTTGGCAACGAGATGCACCTGATAGTTGCCGCCCACAGTCTTGAGGCTGCTCTTATATCCTGTCTTGTAGATGTGGATGAAGGTATAAGGATTCATCGACATCTGCTTGGCCTGGGTAGGGTTGCTCACGTTCACTTCGTTGGTCTTCTTCATATAGGTCCACTGAGTCTTGCCGTTATACCATACGATGGCTTCCGGTGTGCGCGCATTAAACTTGTTACCCTTGATGGTGATGGTACCGCTTGCCGAGCCGTACTTAGGGCTAGACAGTTTGAAGTTGGCGGTAGCGCCCTTCTTGTTGCCGATGACGGCAGCGGTCTTGTCGAGCACCTGCTGGGCGGTCTGCGCCATAGTGCCCAGGCTCATCATCGCTGCGAAAGCGATAGCTAAAATCTTTTTCATATCCTTACTGTTTATTGTATTATAACTAAACCTAAAAGCTTTTGCCCTTTCAGGGCGTATTGGTTCTTCGCTCATTAACCCAGGGTGTTGCCCTGGGCTAGGAGCTTTTGCCCTTTCAGGGCGTTTGGAGCGAATGTTGTCTTTTGCCCTTTATCTTTCCCTTCGGCCGGTGACGACCGTTGGTTCTGGGCTCTCTTATGAATTTCTCAATTGCATCAGCAATGTATTGAGCTGGTTCTCATCCTGCAGGAGTACCTCTCTTGGCTTACTGCCCTGAGCGGCTCCTACGATGCCTGCTGCCTCAAGCTGATCCATCAGTCTGCCGGCACGGTTGTAGCCGATGCTGAAACGGCGCTGAATCATACTGGTGCTGCCCTGCTGCGAGAGAACGATGGCATGGGCTGCCTCCTCGAAATATGGATCCAGGTTGCGGGTATCTACACTGCCGTTGCCTCCTACGCCGCCATCTTCGCTGGCTGGTTCAGGGAGTTCCATCGGTTCGATAGGACCAGGCTGATTGCAGATGTATTCGTTGATGCGCTCAATCTCTGGTGTATCTACGAAGGCGCACTGTACACGCACCGGTTCGTTGCCGTTGAGATAGAGCATATCACCACGACCGATGAGCTGGTTGGCTCCCGTTCTGTCGAGGATGGTCTTGGAGTCGATGGCTGAAGTTACCTTGAAGGCGATGCGGCCCGGGAAGTTCGCCTTGATGTTACCGGTGATGATGCTGGTGGTAGGACGCTGGGTAGCGATAATCATGTGGATGCCCACGGCACGTGCCAGCTGGGCGATGCGGGCGATAGGAAGCTCTACCTCCTTGCCGGCTGTCATGATCAAATCTCCAAACTCATCGATAATCACTACGATGTATGGCATAAATTCGTGACCATCAGTCAGTTTCAGTCTGTGGTTCACGTATTTCTGATTATACTCCTTGATGTTTCTGGCTCCCGCCTTCTTCAGCAGGTCGTAGCGGCTGTCCATCAGCACGCAGAGGCTGTTCAGCGTTCTCACCACCTTGGTTACATCGGTGATGATAGGCTCCTCCTCATCCGGAACGGCAGCCATAAACTTGTTGGTGATGCGTGAATATACGCTGAACTCCACCTTCTTAGGGTCGATGAGCACCAGCTTCAGCTCGTTAGGATGCTTCTTGTAGAGCAGGGAAGTGATGATGGCGTTCAGACCCACAGACTTACCCTGACCGGTGGCACCGGCAACGAGCAGGTGAGGAATCTTCGCCAGATCCACCATGAACACCTCGTTGGTGATGGTCTTACCCAGCGCGATAGGCAGTTCCATCTTGGTTTCCTGGAACTTCTTGGAGTTCAGGATGCTCTCCATGCTCACGATGTTTGCCTTGGCATTAGGCACCTCGATACCGATGGTTCCCTTGCCAGGGATAGGAGCGATGATACGGATACCCAGGGCAGCGAGGCTCAGGGCGATATCATCCTCCAGGTTCTTGATCTTGGAGATGCGCACACCCTCGGCAGGCTGAATCTCGTAGAGGGTGATGGTAGGACCCACGGTGGCACGGATGGTCTTGATCTGTACGCCGAAGTTGCCCAGCACCTCGATGATTCGGTTCTTGTTCGCCTTCTGCTCCTCTTCGTCGATAGACACCTCCTGGTCGTCGTATTTCTTCAGCAGGTTGAGGGTAGGGTACTTGTATCTAGTGAACGGCTCCTTCGGGTTGATAGGCGTATTGAGCACCTCGGCATTGCTTACGGTGTTGCTGGTAGCCTTCTCCTCTCCGGTAGCCACAGAGATATCCATTCCGATATGAGCCGAAGCGGCAGCGGCTGCAGCCATCTCCTGGCGCTCTCTTTCTGCGCGCTGTGCTCTGAGCTCACGCTGCTGCTGAATCAGACTCGGAGCAGCCACGTTCTTATCGGCATCAGCCTGCTGGTTGTCATCGACTGCGGCTGCATCGAGGTCGATTGGCGAGGCTGCCTTCTCATCCTCATCTTTCTGCTCCTCAGCCATCTGCTGCAGAGAACTTTCCTCGTTCTGGTCTGCCATCTGGTTTTGGGATGTCTCCCGAGTCTGTGAATTCTCGGAGTTCTCGTCCATCTCATCCTCCTCATCCTGCACCGTACCCTGGGCAGCATTCCGGTAAGCTTCATCGATGGCATCATCCTCCTCCTGCTTCTCCTTATGGTTGGTAATCTCGAATTTCACCTTATTAGATATATAGCCGATAGGGTTGAGTGCCTTTCTCACGATGGTGATGGTCTCGGTGGTGATATAGGTGAGGAATGCGATCGCCACGAAGAGAAGGATGGCGGTGAGTCCCGGAGGACCGATGACATTCTCCAAGGTCTGGACCACAAACATGCCGTGCTTTCCGCCCGGATTGAAGATGAGACTACCGAAGATAGGAGTGAGGAACTTGGCGAAGGTGACGGATGACCAGATCATCACCACCATCATGCAGAAGAACCACTTCCAGAGATTCACGCGATAGACATTCATCAGCTGGAAACCCACCATCACCACGAAGCAGGGAATCAGGAAGGCAGGGAAACCGAAGTTCACCGCCATCAGCCAATAGGAGAGGATGGCTCCCATGGATCCGCAGTAGTTCTGGAACTGCTGCTGGGTGTTGGTCCATTCTCCGGGCTGCATGTTCTCCAGCAAGCTCTGGTCGGCAGCGCCCGTACTGAGGAATGAAATCATCGCCAGTATCATGACGACAGCAACCACGAGCAAGGCGAGTCCGAGGAAGAAATCGGTAATCGTATTGTTGAAAATATATTGTAAACCAATGGCTTCGCTAAATGATTTAGTTTTGCCTGATGTTCTTTTCTTTGCCATTTTTCTATTTCTTTTTAATATTTAACTGCAAAATTAGCAAAAAAGATTGAGAAACGCTCCTTTTTTTCGGGATTTTTTGCTAATTTTGCAACTTGTAATGAATAAATAGCAGTAATGAAGATAATTTTCACTAGTTTCGAAAAGAAAACTATCAATAGCCTGCCTCGAATTCTCTTTCCTGGCAATATGATAGTGATAGATAAGGCTGAAGATACAGATGCCGCTGTAGAATATCTCCTGGGACAGGATATTCTGGGTGTGGATACGGAGACACGACCAAGTTTCTCCAAGGGTATGCACTTCCAGGTATCGCTGCTGCAGGTGAGTACCCGCGATACCTGCTATCTCTTCCGCCTGCATCTCACGGGTATGACACCAGCCATCATCCGATTCCTGGAGGATAAAAAGGTGCCAAAAGTGGGATTGTCTTGGCATGATGACCTCTTGCAGTTGCATCGCAGATGCGATTTCAAGCCGGGATATTTCATCGAGTTGCAGGATGTGGCTAAGAAATTCGGCATCAAGGATATGAGCTTGCAGAAAATCTACGCCAACCTCTTCCATCAGAAAATCAGCAAGGCACAGCGACTCAGCAACTGGGAATCCCAGGAGCTCAGAGAGGCTCAGTGCAGATATGCCGCCACGGACGCATGGTGCTGCATTCATATCTACGAGGAGTTCAACCGTCTCAGCAAGGCTGACGATTACGAGCTGGTAGAGTTCTAGGTTGATGTATTCGATTTTTCGTAAAAGAGAGAATTGATAGAACTTAAAAGATTATATAATATAATAATGTATAAGAACGTATATTTAAAGAAAGGAAAAGAAGAATCTCTCAAGAGATTCCATCCATGGATATTCTCCGGCGCTATCCAGCGCATGGACAATGATATAGAGGAAGGTGAAACCGTAAGGGTTTTCACTTCTGCTGGCGACTTCATCGCCATCGGTCACTATCAGATCGGTTCCATCGCCGTGAGAGTGCTCTCTTTCAGCGATGTGGATATCGACAACGAATTCTGGTGCGCCCGACTGGAGTCGGCTTACAGGATGCGTCTGGCGGTAGGTATCGCCGGAAATCCAGACAACAACACCTATCGACTGGTGCATGGCGAGGGAGATAACCTGCCGGGTCTCGTTATCGACTGCTATGGTCCTACTGCCGTGATGCAGGCTCACAGTGTGGGTATGCACGTATGCCGTATGGAGATTGCCAAGGCGCTGAAGCAGGTGATGGGCGACGAGCTGCAGAACATCTACTACAAGAGCGAGACCACCCTGCCATACAAGGCAGACCTGCGCCAGGAGAATGGCTTTATTTTGGGTGGCGATGCCGATGACGTGGCTGTGGAGAACGGATTGAAGTTCCATATCGACTGGCTGCGCGGTCAGAAGACCGGTTTCTTCGTAGATCAGCGTGAGAACCGCTCCCTGCTCGAGCATTACGCCAAGGGCAAGAGCGTGCTCAACATGTTCTGCTATACCGGCGGTTTCTCAGTCTATGCCATGCGCGGCAATGCCAAGGCGGTTCACTCCGTGGACAGCAGCGCCAAGGCGATCGAGCTGACCAATGAAAACATCGCTCTCAACTTCCCTGGCGACCCACGCCACGAGGCATTCTGCGAGGATGCCTTCAAGTATCTGGATGAGCACGACCAGCAGTATGATCTCATCATCCTCGACCCTCCTGCCTTTGCCAAGCACCGTGCAGCGCTGCGCAATGCGCTGAAGGGATATACCCGCCTGAATGTAAAGGGCTTGCAGAGAATCAAAAAGGGTGGAATCCTCTTCACTTTCAGCTGCTCTCAAGTGGTTACCAAGGATAATTTCCGCAACGCTGTGTTTACTGCAGCAGCCCAGGCAGGAAGAAAGGTTCGCATCCTGCACCAGTTGCATCAGCCAGCCGATCATCCTATCAACATCTATCATCCTGAAGGCGAATACCTGAAGGGACTCGTGCTTTATGTGGAGTAAGCTCTGACAGCGTAAAAAGAGTAAAATCTCTATGTCAGAGTATATACGATGAAGAATGTAGAGTAAAAATACAATGAAGAAATTTTCAATCATGATATGTCTGGTTTCAGCACTTCTGCTGGGAATGGCCAGTTGCGGCGATTCACAGCAGAAGCGACTGCGACTGAGCAAACAGGAGAAGGCCCGACTCGACAGCATCGACCGGGCTTCGCTCAAGGTGGGTGTGATGCCTACGCTCGATTGCCTTCCGGTTTATCTGGCTTACGAGGACAGCATCTTCCTGAAGCAGGGAGTAACGGTACATCTCTATCGCTACAATGCGCAGATGGACTGCGATACAGCCATCGCCCGAAAGAGGGTAGAGGGTACGGTGACCGACCTGGTGAGAGCTGCCCGCCTGCAGAAGCAGGGTACACAGCTCTTCTATCCTGTCTCTACCAATCTGTACTGGCAGCTTATCACCAACCGCAAGGCGCGTATCTCGGAGCTGAAGCAGCTGTCAGACAAGATGATAGCCATGACCCGTCATTCTGCCACCGATTATCTCTCAACGCTTGTCATCGACAGCGTGAAGACCAAGTATGATGTATATCGCGTGCAGATCAACGACCTGAACATCCGTCTGCGCATGCTCCTCAACAATGAGATGGATGCCGCCTGGATGCCGGAGCCATACGCCACACAGGCAAGAATGGCTAAGCATGTGGCACTGGCGGATAGTAGAGACAAGAACCTCCAGTTGGGAGTGATTGCTTTCCGCAGCAAACTGAAGGCGGAACCCCGAAGAAAAAAACAAATCGACAGATTCGTGAAAGCTTACGACATCGCTGTAGATAGCATCAATAAGAATGGCGTACACCACTATGCCGCTTTACTGACCAAGTATTATGGTATTGATGCCCAAACCGTTAGCAATCTGCCAAAATTAAAGTACAGTCACGCTATGGAGCCTCGCCAGCGAGATCTTAAGGTGGCAGATATTAACAATTAAACAACTACAATTATGTCAGAAGAAGTAAATTTGTCAGAAGAGTCTAATAACCCAGAAGAAGATGTTCTGGATCAGGATTTTTTGTTGGAGAAGGTAGATGAAATGCGTGATTTGATTCATCAGCAGCGTTTTAGCGAATGCAAGCCAATGCTCGTGGAGGTCTTTACCCCCTTTTCGAGCAATAAGCAGTATATTAACCGTCTGCTGCAGAGCTTGCTGACCTCCCTTTTCGCCAATATGAGTCTTTTCCAACGCAAGAAGATTCCTGATGGAGTGTTTGGCTTTCCCATACAGCATAACAAATCTTTTGAGGAACTTGATATCCCGGAAATGACCCCTGAGGCTAGAGCGAAGTACATCTCCAGCACTATTTCTGGGCTCGACCAGCTTCTGGTAGATGTCGAGATGGATATCCGTTCAGACCAGGGTGTTTTCAAGGATCTGAAAAAGCTGGGTGAGGAGATTGATATCAAAGAGGTGAAGTCAACCCTCGAGAAATTCGTTTCCCGAGAGGCGATGCTTTTCCTGAACCACGACCTCTCGAAAGAGGAGCAGGATCAGGCTTCAGCCCGTCTGTATCAGGAATGGGAAGAGTGTCGCGAAAAGATTTTCGGCAGATTTGTCTCTTCTGGATATTGGAACGATGAGGAACGTGCTGCTGTCAAAGACACCATCCTTTCGCCTACAGTTGATTCCTTGACCTCTCAGCTTCTGGTGAGTGCCATTACGCTCTCTGCCGCCACCGTTTTCGATATGGGTAAATTCACTTTGCTCTACGATATCTACCGTCAGACAGATGACGATGAGGTGAAGGTGCGTGCCCTCCTGGGATGGCTGCTGGTTTCTACGAATTGCGGCTGCTACGAACAGCATCCTGACTTCCGTAGCTTTGCAGAGCAGTTGACCGAGGATTGCAAGAATGATTCAGACTTGCTTGCCGAAATCATAAAAGCCCAGAAGATGCTTGCCGTGACTGTATTCAGCGAGCAGAAGTCTATCGACTATACCAATGATATCATGTCATCGCTGTCAAAACGTTTCCTCGGCGACCTGAAAAATAAGGTAGCTGATTTGCTGGACGCTGATGAAGATATGAGAAATCTCTTCGGAATCGATGAAGACGAGGAAACTTCGGAAGAGGAGAGTCCTATCCGTTCTGTCGATATCAATACCGACGAGGATGGGGTCGATAATCTCAACGTGGATGTGGATAGCCCGCTCTCTATGGATGAAATGATGGATAAGGGTATTGACATCCTCTTGCCGCAGTTTAAGATGTTACGAGACCAGACTGATTTCTTTACTCATCTGTACAATTGGTTCATGCCTTTCTATCTGAAGAATCCTCATGTAACCGAGGCTCTCGGATTCGTAGATGAGAAGAGAAAGTTCTGCAAGGCTTTCTGTTCTACTGCAAGATCTTGTCCTGCCGATGCCTATTCCCTGGCAAACCTGATCATCTCTCATCCTAATGAGATACCGGAGAATATTGTTGACTGTTACGATGACCCTGAGGATGATGGAGATGGCAGCGAGCCTGCAGATGAGGAAGAGATTGTTAATGAATTTTTTAAAGAGCCTGGAGAGCATCGTGCAAAGCGTATCCGTATCAACTACATCCGCAACCTCCTGCGCTTTTCCAAGTTTTATAAAGAGAAGGATGAACTCTTCACTATCCTCGACGAACTGGATGATGACAAACCAGCCTATGCCGTCTTGGCGGGTCCTCTTTTCCAGGATGAATTCTTCGATAAGTACCGCATGGCTATAGCCCGCTATTCCTTCCGCCGCGAGTTCCCAGACATGGTTGAAGTGATGCTGGAAGGTGTACCATGCGACACGCTGGAGATGCACTTCATGAAGGGATGGGTATGTATGCAGAAGGGAGACGATCATAGTCTCCGTATGGCTGTCGATCACTTCAAGAAGATGCTGAAGATAAAGCCTGACATGAAGCAGGTATATCTCCAGCTGGGCATCTGCTATCGTAATCTCATCCAGGTGGATGAGTATCTGGAGAATTTCGACAAGCTGATGGAGTTCAAGGATTCATTCTCAGAAGAGGAACTCTTCGAGTTGAAACTGGATAAACTGAAGTTCATCGTCATGAATAACAGATTTGAAGAGGCGATGCCGCTGGCTTACGAGCTGGATTATACCCATCCAGAGAATCAGATGGCGGGAGCCTTGCTCACACAGCTGCTTATCAAGATAGGTGGCGAACATGCGGAAGAGAACTTCCAGAAGGCTCATCAGCGCCTGGATGAATATTTCGCCGAGGTGAACGAGCTTTTCGGTAGTTTCGATAAGATGAAAAAATCAGGTAAGGATACGAAGAATATGATGATGCAGGCGATGGATCTCTTCTTCAAGATGATGAAGAATGATAAGCTTGCCGAAGCTTACAATAACTATTCGCAAGGTCTCCTGGCATTGATAGAACATCAGCCGAAAAAGGCTTTGGAACCTTTCTTCAGGGCTTATGCCTATTATGTAGAAAAGGATGAGAATGTATTCTTTGAAGCCCTAAAGGAAGACTATAAATGGTTGAAGAACTATGGATGTTCTTACACTGATTTGATGATTATCTATAATCAGGTAGTGGCTGAACACCAGCAAACGGAAGATGAATTAAAGAAGTATGCCGATAAATCAGAATAGAAATAACAATAACAAGACACAGATAGATACCAACTACGCCCACCTGCAACCGCAGGCGGTGGAGTTGGAGAAGGTGGTTCTGGGTGCATTGATGATTGATACCGATGCTTTTTCGGTGGTATCCGAGATGCTGAAACCCGAAACCTTTTATGATCCGAGACATCAGAAAATCTACGAGGCGATTCAGACTATGAATATGGAGGAGCGCCCCGTGGATATCATGACCGTTACGGATGAACTCACCAAGATGGGCGCCATCGAGAAGATTGGTGGAGCCGGTTACCTGATGGAGATTTCCTCGCAGGTGGCTTCGGCTGCCCACATCGAGTACCATGCCCGAATCCTGGCGCAGAAATATCTGCAGCGACAGCTCATCCATTATGCCGGCGACATCGAGACCCAGGCGTATGATGAGGGTGTGGATGTGGACGAACTCATGCAGCATGCCGAGGGTGAGCTTTTCCAGCTCTCTCAGGGTAATATGAAGCAGGATTACACCCAGATTGATCCGGTTATCAAGGAAGCCGTGGATATCCTGCAGCGTGCCGCCCAGAACAAGGGCGGACTCACGGGTATTCCTACAGGTTACCAGCAGATGGATGATATGACTTCCGGATGGCAGCCTTCCGATCTGGTGATCATCGCCGGACGTCCTGCCATGGGTAAGACTTCCTTCGCTCTGAGTATCGCCAAGAATGTTGCGGTAGATCACGGGGTGCCTATCGGATTCTTCTCGCTTGAAATGAACAACGTTCAGCTGGTCAACCGTCTTATCTCGAATGTCTGCGAGATTTCGGGTAAGAAGATCCTGAACGGTCAGTTGGATCCAAGCGAGTGGGAGCGACTGGACAAGAAGATCCGTTCTCTCACGGGTGCACCTATTTATATAGATGATACTCCGGGACTCTCCGTCTTCGAGTTGAGAACAAAGGCGCGACGACTGGTGAGAGAGAAGGGGGTAAAGCTGTTGATGATTGACTACCTCCAGCTGATGAATGCCAACGGAATGAAGTTCGGTAGCCGTCAGGAAGAGGTTTCCACCATCTCGCGTTCTCTCAAAGGTCTTGCCAAGGAGTTGAATATCCCGGTACTCGCCCTCTCTCAGCTCTCGCGTAACGTAGAAAACCGTGAGGGTCTCGAAGGAAAGCGACCACAGTTGAGTGACCTCCGTGAATCCGGAGCCATCGAGCAGGATGCCGATATGGTACTCTTCGTTCATCGTCCGGAATACTATCACATCTATCAGGATGAAAAGGGAAACGATCTTCATGGTATGGCGCAGATTATCATCGCCAAGCACCGTAAGGGTGCTACCGGAGATGTACTCCTGAACTTCCGTGGCGAGTTCACCCGCTTCCAGGATCCTACAGATTCCTACACTCCAGTACAGGAGGGTGGTGAAATCATGGGTTCCAAGATGAACAGTGGGGCTTCTGATGGAATGATTGCCAGCGGTGCCATTCCGCCTCCGCCTATGACAGGACCTGACGGTCCGTTACCTTTCTAGTTGAAAAGAGAATAATTTCGTACCAGAACGTTCTTTTTCTGAATAATCTGGCATAAAAACGGCTCGTTTCTCTAGATTTTGGGTAAAAAATAGATGAAAAATGGCAATTTGATAGATTTTCTATTAAAAAAGTTATAAATTGTTTGCGTATATCAGAGAAAATGATTACCTTTGCCAGCGATAAATATATAACGTATAAAAATAGAAAAATATGAGAGCATTAGCGTTGAATATTACAAGCATTATTATTATTCGACTTCGACTGCAGCATGTAGGCGGAAGTGATAAGGTGTGCGTATAGTTCAGCGGTTTGGATATATTGAGCCTTTCTACACTTCCGTATATGGGAGTGAGAAAGGCTTTTTTAATTCCCAGCTCTTTACGCCCTTGCCAAAAGTAAGGGCGCAATGTTGCCCCTAAAGGGCAAAAGCTTTAATTAATAAGAGAAATAAAAATATTTAAGAGATATGAGTGACAGATTATTTATTTTCGACACAACCCTTCGTGATGGCGAACAGGTTCCAGGATGCCAGTTGAATACCGTAGAGAAGATTCAGGTAGCTAAGGCGCTGGAGCAGTTGGGCGTTGATGTCATTGAGGCTGGATTCCCAATTTCAAGCCCGGGTGACTTCAATTCCGTAGTAGAGATTTCCAAGGCTGTAACATGGCCTACCATCTGTGCGCTGACCCGTGCGGTGGAAAAGGATATCGATTGTGCTGCCGAGGCGTTGCAGTATGCTAAGCATAAGAGAATTCATACGGGTATCGGTACCAGCGATAGCCATATCAAATATAAGTTCAATTCCAACCGCGAGGAGATCATCGAGCGTGCCGTGGCTGCTGTCAAGTATGCCAAGAAGTATGTAGAGGATGTGGAGTTCTACGCTGAGGATGCTGGTCGTACCGACAATGAGTATCTGGCTCGCGTGGTAGAGGCTGTCATCAAGGCAGGTGCTACCGTAGTTAACATTCCTGACACCACCGGCTATTGCTTGCCGGATGAGTATGGTGCCAAGATCAAGTATCTGATGGATCACGTTGACGGCATCGAGAATGCATGCATCTCTACCCACTGTCACAACGATCTCGGTATGGCTACTGCCAATACCCTGCAGGGTGTATTGAATGGTGCCCGCCAGGTGGAGGTGACCATGAATGGTATCGGCGAGCGTGCTGGTAATACTTCGCTCGAGGAAATCGCCATGATTCTGAAGTGCCACAAGAATATCAATATTGATACCAACATCAATACGACCAAGATTGTTCCGATGTCTCGCATGGTGAGCAGTCTGATGAATATGCCTGTTCAGCCTAATAAGGCGATTGTGGGCCGCAATGCCT
Source organism: Prevotella sp. AM34-19LB (assembly GCF_003468525.1). Classification (NCBI taxonomy): domain Bacteria; kingdom Pseudomonadati; phylum Bacteroidota; class Bacteroidia; order Bacteroidales; family Prevotellaceae; genus Prevotella; species Prevotella sp. AM34-19LB. The sequence continues at coordinate 19,058 of NZ_QSIG01000026.1, forward strand.
TCGCTCATTCTTCTGGTATTCACCAGGATGGCGTCTTGAAGAATGTCCAGACTTACGAAATCATCGACCCTAAGGATGTGGGCTTGGATGATAACGCTATCGTATTGACAGCCCGCTCTGGTCGTGCAGCCTTGAAGTATCGCCTCCACGTAAATGGTGTGAACATCGAAGATGAGGAGAAGCTCGACAAGATCTACAAGAAGTTCCTCCAGTTGGCTGATAAGAAGAAGGAAGTTACCGACGAGGATGTACTGATGCTCGCTGGTGCTGATTCTGCCGATAAGCATGGTGTTCAGCTCGACTGGTTGCAGGTAACTACCGGTAAGGGCGTGAAGAGCGTGGCAAGCATCGGCTTGAACATCGCTGGTCAGAAGTTCGAGGCTGCTTCATCTGGCAATGGTCCTGTGGACGCTGCCATCCGTGCCCTCAAGAAGGTCATCACCAAGGAGATGAACCTCAAGGAGTTCACCATTCAGGCGATTGACAAGGGATCAGACGATGTGGGTAAGGTTCACATGCAGGTGGAATACGATGGTCATGTATATTATGGCTTCGGTGCTGATACCGATATCGTGACAGCTTCTGTTGAGGCTTACATCGACTGTATCAACAAGTTCAAGGTAAGATAAAATCAATTCAGATAAATATATAACAAACAGGATATTATGAATACATTATTCGACAAGATTTGGGACAAGCACGTTGTCCAGATTGTAGAAGATGGTCCTACACAGCTTTACATCGACCGTCTCTACTGTCACGAAGTAACATCACCTCAGGCATTCGCTGGTATGCGAGCACGCGGACTCAAGATGTTCCGTCCAGACCAGATTTTCTGTATGCCTGACCACAATACCCCAACACACGATCAGGATAAGCCAATCGAGGATCCTATCTCAAAGAAGCAGGTAGATACCTTGGCAAAGAATACCACTGATTTCGGCGTAACTCACTTTGCCATGAACACCAAGGACAATGGTATCATCCACGTGGTTGGTCCTGAGAAGGGTCTTTCTCTTCCTGGTATGACCATCGTTTGCGGCGACTCGCATACTTCTACCCATGGCGCTATGGGTGCCGTAGCCTTCGGTATCGGTACTTCTGAGGTTGAGATGGTGATGGCTTCACAGTGTATTCTCCAGAGCAAGCCAAAGTCTATGCGCATCAGCATCAACGGCAAGCTCAGCAAGGGTGTTACCGCCAAGGATGTAGCTCTTTATCTGATGAGCCAGCTCACTACGTCCGGTGCTACCGGTTACTTCGTTGAGTACAGTGGTGATGTAGTGAAGGATATGTCAATGGAAGGTCGTCTCACCCTCTGCAACCTCTCTATCGAGATGGGTGCCCGTGGTGGCTTCGTAGCTCCTGATGAGACCACATTCGAGTACATCAAGGGTCGTGAATATGCACCTAAGGGTGAAGAGTGGGACAAGGCTGTGGCTTACTGGAAGACCTTGAAGAGTGGCGATGACGCTGTCTTCGACAAGGAGTTGACTTTCGAGGCAAAGGATATCGAACCACGCATCACCTACGGTACCAACCCTGGTATGGGTATCGGCATTACCGAAAGCATCCCAACGCTCGATGAGATTCCAGAGGAAGAGCAGGCTGGTTTCAAGAAGAGTCTCAACTATATGGGCTTCCAGCCAGGCGAGAAACTGGAGGGTCATCCTATCGATTATGTATTCCTGGGAGCATGTACCAATGGTCGTATTGAAGACTTCCGTGCTTTCGCATCTCTCGTTAAAGGTAAGAAGAAGGCAGAGGGTGTAACTGCTTGGCTTGTACCAGGTTCTTGGTTGGTTGATAAACAAATACGTGAAGAGGGAATTGATAAGATTGTTGAGGCTGCCGGCTTCGAAATCCGTCAGCCTGGATGCTCTGCTTGTCTGGCAATGAACGATGATAAGATTCCTGCAGGCAAGTACTCAGTAAGTACATCCAACCGTAACTTCGAGGGTCGTCAGGGACCTGGTTCCCGCACCATCCTTGCCAGCCCATACGTAGCAGCAGCTGCCGCTATCACTGGTAAGATTACCGACCCAAGAGAGTTCATGTAATGTTAAGTGTTCAACGTAAAACGAAAAACTGAAATGAAACAGAAATTCAATGTAATTACATCAAGCTGCATTCCTCTTCCATTGGAGAATGTAGATACAGACCAGATCATCCCAGCCCGTTTCCTCAAGGCTATCGATAAAGAGGGTATGGGCGACAACCTCTTCCGCGACTGGCGCTACAATGCCGACGGAACTCCAAAGCCAGACTTCGTGATGAACGACCCTTCTTATAGTGGCGTCATCCTCGTAGCAGGCAAGAACTTCGGTTCAGGTTCTTCCCGTGAGCACGCAGCCTGGGCCATTGCAGGTGCAGGCTTCCGTGTAGTCATCAGCTCTTTCTTCGCTGATATCCACAAGAACAACGAGTTGAACAACCTCGTATTGCCTGTAGTAGTAAGCGAGGAATTCCTGAAGGAACTCTTCGAGAGCATCGACAAGAATCACAAGACAGAGGTGAAGGTAGATCTTCCTAACCAGACCGTGACCAATCTTGCTACCGGCAAGAGCGAGCACTTCGAAATCAATGGCTACAAGAAGCACTGTCTGGAGAATGGTTTGGACGATGTGGACTTCCTCGTTCAGAACCGTGACAAGGTAGAGGCTTGGGAAGCTAAAAACAAGTAATCGAGTAATTATGAACGTTAACGCAAAGAGAGATAATTCCCGCATCAAGGAGATTGAGATCATGGACTGCACGCTGCGCGACGGCGAGCAGACCAATGGTGTCAGTTTTCTCCCTCACGAGAAGTTGATGATAGCAAGAATGCTGTTGCACGACATCAATGTTGATCGCATTGAGGTGGCTTCAGCACGTGTTTCGGAAGGCGAAAAGGATGCTGTCGCTCGAATTTGCCGTTATGCCAAGACCATTGGTAAGCTGGATTCCGTAGAGGTATTGGGATTCGTGGATAACAACAAGAGTGTGGATTGGATTGCTGAATGCGGCGGTCATGTCATCAACCTCTTGGCGAAGGGTAGCTACAAGCACTGCACCCAGCAGCTCAAGATGTCGCCTGAGGAGCATCTCGCTCATATCAAGCAGACCATCGACTATGCTTTGAGCAAGGGATTCACCGTGAATCTCTACTTGGAGGACTGGTCGAGCGGTATGCGCGACAGCCGTGACTATCTCTTCATGATGATGGACGAGCTGGTGAAACTGCCTATCAAGCGCTTCCTGCTTCCTGATACTCTGGGTATCCTGAACCCATTGCAGTGTGTGGAGTATATGCGACAGATGGTTCGCCGTTATCCGAACTCTCACTTCGATTTCCATGCCCACAACGACTACGATTTGGCTGTGAGCAACTCGCTGGCTGCCGTATTGAGTGGCGCCAAGGGTCTCCATGTCACCGTGAATGGCTTGGGCGAGCGCTGCGGCAATGCGCCATTGGCGAGCGTACAGGTGATTCTGAAGGATATGTTTGGGGCAAAGACCAATATCAAGGAAGACCGTCTGAACGATATTTCCCGATTGGTTGAAGGATACAGCGGCATCGCCGTGGCTCCAAATACCCCTGTGGTGGGCGATAATGTCTTCACTCAGGTAGCTGGTGTGCATGCCGATGGCGACAACAAGGACAAGCTTTATTGCAACGACCTGGTGCCTGAGCGTTTCGGCAGACATCGTGAGTATGCTCTGGGCAAAAATTCCGGCAAGGCTAACATCATCCAGAACCTCAATGAACTGGGCTTGGAGTTGACGCCGGAGCAGACCAAGGCTGTGACCAAGCGAATCACCGAACTCGGCGACCGCAAGGAGCTGGTAACCCAGGACGACCTGCCATACATCGTGAGCGATGTACTGAAGCATGGTGCTCCGGAGGATAAGGTGAAACTGGTAAGTTACATGGTTTCAACCTCTTATGGTTTGAAGCCTATAGCAAGTGTTAAGGTGGAAATCGATGGCAAGGAGTATGAAGACCAGAGCTCAGGCGATGGTCAGTATGATGCTTTCGTAAAAGCCCTCCGCAACATCTATAAGGTGAAGCTCGGCAAGACCTTCCCTAAGCTCGACAACTATCAGGTAACCATCCCACCCGGTGGTCGTACCGATGCCCTCGTTCAGACCGTCATTACCTGGCGTGAAGGCGACCGCATCTGGCGCACCCGAGGCTTGGATGCCGACCAGACGGAGGCTGCTATCAAGGCAACACTCAAGATGCTCAATATGTATGAGGCAGATAAGAGTGACGAACAGCCGGCTTCGCCTCGGAATTTAGATATGGAATAAAGGAATAAAAACGTTTAAACTATAAATAAGATGAAATTAAACATTGCAGTTCTCGCCGGTGATGGTATCGGACCAGAGATTATGAAGCAGGGCGTAGCAGTAATGCAGGCCATTGCAGAGAAGTTCAACCACGAGTTTACTTACAACGAGGCAATCTGCGGTGCTCACGCTATCGACGAGGTAGGTGATCCGTTCCCAGAGGAGACCTTCAAGACTTGTATGGATGCCGACGCAGTGCTCTTCGCAGCCGTTGGTGACCCACGTTTCGACAACAACCCAACAGCCAAGGTTCGTCCTGAGCAGGGCTTGCTCGCTATGCGTAAGAAGTTGGGCCTCTTCGCCAATGTTCGCCCAGTAGCCACATTCGATTGCCTGCTCCATAAGTCACCATTGAAGGATGAGCTCCTGAAGGGAGCTGACTTCGTAGTCATCCGCGAGTTGACTGGTGGTATGTACTTCGGTGAGAAGTATCAGGATAACGACAAGGCTTATGATACAGATATCTATACCCGTCCTGAGATTGAGCGCATCTTGAAGGTAGCTTTCGAGTTTGCTATGAAGCGCAACAAGCACCTCACTGTGGTAGATAAGGCAAACGTATTGGCATCTTCTCGTCTCTGGCGTCAGATTGCCAAGGAGATGGAGCCACAGTATCCTGAGGTGAACACCGACTATATGTTCATCGACAATGCTTCTATGCGCGTGTTGACAGAGCCTACATTCTTCGATGTTATCGTTACAGAGAACACCTTCGGCGATATCCTTACCGATGAGACCTCTTGCATCACCGGCTCTATGGGCTTGCAGCCATCTAGCTCTTTGGGTGAGCACACCCCATTGTTTGAGCCTGTTCACGGTTCATGGCCACAGGCAGCTGGCAAGAACCTGGCTAACCCTGTAGCACAGATCCTTTCTGCAGCCATGTTGCTGGAGCACTTCGGTTTGAACGAGGAGGGCGCCTTGATTCGTAAGGCTGTAGATGCATCTCTCGATGCCAATGTCCGCACTCCTGAGATTCAGGTTGAGGGTGGTGCTCACTATGGCACAACAGAGGTTGGCGAGTGGATCGTTAACTGGATCAAGAATGCTTAATCTGGATTGATTTTTAGAAGTATTCTTACAAGATAGAATTTTGATTTGAATAGCCTTAAGGGAAAGATTATTTTTCCTTAAGGCTATATATATTTTCCCTTAAGGGAAATTATTTTTTCCTTAAGGATAAATTTCGTATCGCTAAAACCCAGAAAAACAAGGAGTTTTGCTTCTGTTTATTTTATTTTGAAAATTCTAAACATCTTTTATCTTTCCTTTTTTGGTTGATTGCATAACTATTTGTATTTTTGCAGCATGAAAAAGAAAAGTATCATATTATATATAGGTTGTTTGCTAGCTACACCTCTGTTTGCCCAGCAAAACAATTTGACGGCTGATTCTAAGGTTGATGATGTAGCGTTGCGCGATTCCAAGGCTCAGAACAAGGCGCTGCGCGATTCCCTGGCAGCAGCTACGAGTGTGCTTGCCTATCATCCTGACAGCATCGATCTGCGTCTGAAGAAGGCTGCGTGGAATATCCAGCTGGAACAGTGGAATTATGCCAAGGATGACCTGGACAAGGTGTTGTTCCTCAACAATACCAATATCGCAGGCCTCTTCTACCGTGCATTCGTTAACGAAAAGCTTCTGCGCTATAACTTTGCCCGTCTTGATTATCAGAACCTTCTGGTTCTGGTGCCTGGTAACTTTCAGGCTCAGCTCGGTCTGGCGTTGTTGAATGAGAAGGACAAGCACTATACCGAGGCGTATGATGGTATCAATAATCTGATTGAACAATACCCGGATAGTGCAACGGCTTATGCAGCACGTGGCGGTATGGAGAAGGAGCGTGGTCAGCTGGAACTTGCCGAGTATGATTACGCCAAGGCAATCTCCCTCGATGAGGATAATACCGATTACCGCATCAACCGCATCGATCTCCTCATCATGCTCAACAGAAAGTTGGATGCCTATCGCGAACTGGAAGCTTTGCAGAAGAAAGGCGTTGCGCCTGGTCGTCTGCAAGACTTCTACCGCAGATTGCGTCGCAAGAAATAATCATTGATAAGCTGTGCTACCCGGATGACCTCCTCGTCTCTCATCGTAGAGTTGCAGGGAAGGCTCAGCTCCTGGCAGGCGATATTCTGGGTAATCGGTAGTTGATAATGTCGAAGCTCAGGATATCCCAGTTGCTCATTGGGTGGAATAGGGTAGTGTATCGCAGTTTCTACAGATTCATCCATCAGAAACTCCCTCAGCCTCAACCTTTCTTCGGTCATGAAAGGGAAGATATGGAGTACATTGCTGAATGGATCTTCCAGTAATCTCTTCGGGATGCAGCGTTCCACGATGGCAGGATGCAGATAATCCATATAGAGCATCGCCTTCCTGCATCTGGCGATATGCTCATCGTGGGGATGTCTCAGCTTTACATTGAGTACTGCTGCCTGAATCTCATCCATTCTGGAATTGATACCCTGATATTCAAAATCAAATCTGCTGGTTCTTCCATAATCGTGGAGGGCTCGGATAGCCTCAGCCAGCTCTTCATCATCGGTTGTCACGGCTCCTGCGTCGCCCAATGCTCCCAGGTTCTTGCTTGGGTAGAAACTGTGGGCGCCGGCATCTCCGAGAGCACCCGTGTGGCAGATGCTTTTCTGGATGGCGTTATTGCTGATGATATCTATCTGGTCCTGATAGGTGATATTCTCGTCTATCTGATTTTGATAGGTGATATTCTCGTCTTCTTGATTCAGCTTTCTTCTGATAGCCTCTCGCGCAGAGCTGTTGACGTATCCGCATCCGAAAGCCTGTGCGTTGTCTTCGAATATCAGCAGATCGTTCTCCTTGCAGATCTCCTGGATTCTTTCCGTCCAGGATAACTTGCCGTAGAGATGTACCAGCATGATGCCCCTGGTTTTATAGGAGATGTTGCTCTCGATGAGGTTCTCGTCGATTTGCAGTGTCTCTGGGTTGGGTTCTACGAGGATAGGAACCAGCCCCACACTCGTGATGGAAAGAATGGTGGCAATATAGGTGTTGGCTGGCACCAGAATCTCATCACCCTGGTGGAGCTTGCCAATAGCCATTTCTCCCATCAGAATCAGTTTGAGAGCATCCAGTCCGTTACCGCATGAAATGCAGTACTCGGTGCCGATGAAAGTGGCATAATTCTTCTCAAACTGCTTCACGCATCTTCCCTGTAAGTACCATCCGCTACTTACTACCTGGTTGATTTCCTTCTTGATCTCTTCTTCGTATGGGGCATTGATAGCCTTCAGGTCAAGATACTTGATGGCTTTCTTTTCGTTTTCTGTTTCCATTTCCTTTATTTTTTAATGAATAGTAAGAAGCAGGGAATGCTTGGTGCTATCAATTATGCTGCTTTTACAAGCTTCCCGCAGAATCAGAGCCTGATTAGGACGGGTTAGCCTGAGGGTTCTTGCTGATGGCGGGGTAGGCTTAGAAGACAAGTCTTCTTCCATAATCTGTATGGTGATTTCACCTGCCAGTGCAATCAGCATCATAGAACAAGGTTCAAGTTCCATAGGGGCATCAGAATGAATGATGCCGATATGTTTCCATTCCACCTTATTTATTTTGAAGGGGATATGGCTGCTTTCCTCAGCGACGGTAAGACAGCCGCGAGGATCATATATCTTGGGAAGTTCTATGATTTCTATTTTCTTCATATATATTAGAACGCAGGATAGCGGGCGATATTGTATAGAGGGAAGGAAAAAGTAAGTTATTGGAAAAATTGGGCAATATTAAAAAGTAAAGAGCAGCTATCTTCTCAGACAACTGCTCTACATTCAATAGGTATTAGTTTTCTTTAAGGTAAAAAGATTGTATTCAGGATAACGACTGCAAAGGTAGCAAAAATATTTGGTTTAAAAAAATAAAATCTAAACTATTTTTGAAAAAAAATGCTTTTTTCTGCTTTTTGCTCTTTTTTTCTTTTGTTTTTCCCCAGTAATACTACATTTGTTCAAATCTACCCTCCATCTCGTGTTTCTGTCCAATCTAAAAAAAACGATGAATGTGCAGTGAATAGAATTCGGTAGGGAAGGTATGGAAAACAAAAAAGGAAACCCTTTTTAAAGGATTTCCTTTTTGCGAGGTGTCTAGCGGAGTCGAACCGCTCTACACGGTTTTGCAGACCGTTACCTAACCGCTCGGTTAAGACACCTTGTAGAGTCTCTGTTACCATTTCTGATAAGCGAGTGCAAAGGTACTACTTTTTTTTGAATCCACCAAATCTTTCCGCATCTTTTTTCGAAAAATATTCGATTTTTTTCAAAAATATTCATTTTCAGAGTCCATTTCTAATTATTATCTGTAGAATCCAACTTTCCCTTCTTCTTGCACTGTTCATAAAAAGCGCAACCACTGCATCGGTAGTTGCCGTTCTTGCATTTGTTTGCCTGTTGCAACGATTTATAAATACGAAAGGCGACATACAGAATGCATGCCGCCAATATCGTTGCAATGATGGTGTATTGTATCATCATTTTCTTTTAGAGTTTAAAAATCCCTCTTTAACCTACGGCATTGTAGCCATTGGTAGAGTTCTTACGCATAATGTCGCGGATGTTCATCTCCTTGAAACCCTCGGCACGCTTCTGTTCCTCCAACTCTTCCTCTTCCTCGATATCCTTCTCAGAACGGGTAAAGGTGAAGGTCTTGTACTTAAATTCTGCGATAGCCCAACCTACGAGTGCTACCACGATTAATGCGATTAATCCTACTAATGCGTTCATTTCTTTCTCCTTATTATATAATAATGTATATTTTAATAATCGTCATCAGCTACGTCTTCTGCGTCATCGAGTCCCAGGTTCTCTGGATCCTCAAAGGTAGTACGGTAGCTTTCCTCGGTGAGCTTGTCGTCATCGAATGCATCATCGTCCTCATCTGGATCATTGTAGTGATCCTCAATCTCTGGTGCATCCTCATCTTCGTCATGGTCCAGCAGGTCTTCGTCGCGGTCCATGTCGTCATCCATAAACTTCATGCGAATCTTCTCCTGCTTTGGCTTCTCCTTGGCAAAGATAGCCTCTACCCAGGTGCCCTTTGGCACTATGAGTACTTCGTAGTCGTCAGCGAGCTTCTTCTCGTAGAGACCACCTGGTTTCTTTAGACGATCCTTTGGGAGGGTAGTAGTACTGATGTCGAAACCGCTCTCGATGATATCCTTGATGCTCTGAGACAGACTATCCCAGCCACCGCCAAAGTTACGCTCCAGCACTTCGATAAGCTTGGTAGCAGTTACATGACCGATATTCTCATAGGTGAGGTCAGTCACACGCATGATAGGACGCTTCTTGATGGCATACTTTTCGTTCTTGTCGTCGATACGGAAGGTACCGATCTTGAAGCCACGGTCAACCAACTTGTCGAGCACTTCAGTACGGTCAATCTTGACTGGCTCAATCTCGAAAGCACTACGAATGATGTCGAGGTATCTACGCTGATTGTCCTTCAGGTCGTTGTCTTTCTCGGCAGCTTCCCAAAGACGGAAAACATCATTCTCCTGGAGATCCCAGACACTGCTCTTGGTCAATGTCTTGAGGGTGATATTTTTTTCATTTCTCATTGTTGTACGTATTTTGATTGCAAAATTAAGTACTTCTTTTTATATATCCAAATTTTCTAGCTTATTTTTTTGCTTTTATGCATTTTTTTTTCTTTTATCCTAAAAACTTATGCGTGTTTCGTTTTTTTTCATTACCTTTGTGGCGAAAAAATAATTGATATGAGTGAACCATTAGCTGAAAGAATGAGACCTCGCTCGCTCGCCGATTATGTCGGACAGAAGCATCTGGTAGGCGAGGGTGCCGTGCTGCGCAAGATGATAGACGCAGGGCGCATATCCTCTTTTATCCTTTGGGGACCTCCGGGAGTGGGCAAGACTACTTTGGCTCAAATCGTAGCCCAGACCCTGAAGGTTCCTTTCTACACCCTTTCTGCCGTTACCAGTGGCGTAAAGGATGTGCGCGAGGTGATAGAGAGAGCGAAGAGTGGCAGATTCTTCAATTCTGCTTCTCCTATCTTATTTATTGATGAGATTCATCGCTTCTCCAAGAGTCAGCAAGACTCTCTGTTGGGGGCGGTGGAGAAGGGTATTGTCACCCTGATTGGTGCTACAACGGAAAATCCCTCTTTCGAGGTAATCCGCCCGCTCCTTTCCCGTTGCCAGCTCTATGTGCTCAAATCGTTGGAAAAGGAAGACCTGGAGGGACTCCTGCAGCGAGCCATCACCGAGGATGTGGAACTCAAGCAGAAGAAGATTGAGTTGAAGGAAACCGCAGCTATGCTCCGCTTCAGTGGCGGTGATGCCCGGAAACTGCTCAATATCCTGGAACTGGTGGTGGAATCAGCAGGCAGCGATGAAGTGGTTATCACCGATAAGATGGTAGAGGAACAGTTGCAGCAGAATCCGCTGGCTTATGATAAGCAGGGCGAGATGCATTATGACATCATCTCTGCCTTCATCAAGAGTATTCGAGGCAGTGACCCAGATGCGGCGCTCTATTGGATGGCGCGTATGATAGAGGGCGGCGAAGATCCGCAGTTTATCGCCCGAAGAGTGGTGATCAGTGCAAGCGAGGATGTGGGACTGGCGAATCCGAATGCGCTCCTGCTGGCGAATGCAGCCTTCGATACGGTGATGAAGATAGGCTGGCCTGAGGCAAGGATTGCACTTGCCGAAGCCGTGGTGTATCTGGCTACCAGTCCGAAGAGCAACAGTGCATATCTGGGTATCAATGATGCCATTGCCACGGTGAAGCAGACCGGTAATCTGCCTGTGCCGCTGCATATCCGCAATGCGCCTACCAAATTGATGAAAGACCTGGACTATCATGATGGCTATAAATATCCTCACGATTATCCGGGACATTTCACAGAGCAGCAATATCTACCTGATGAACTGAAAGACGCCAGATTCTGGCATCCGCAGCATTCTCCTTCAGAAGAACGACTCTATAACTGGATGGTTACCTGCTGGGGAGAAAGATTCAAAAACTAAAAAAATAATTTATTACGAGAAACAATGACTATTCATCAAGACCCGGAACTTGTGATGACACTCCAGAGCGTCATCGAGTTCATTGGAACCTTTGCATTTGCCCTTTCGGGCATCAGACTTGCCGCCAGCAAGCATTATGATTGGCTGGGCGGATTTGTGTGTGGTGTGGCTGTAGCTATCGGAGGCGGAACCATCCGCGACGTGATGCTGGGCTTGAATCCTTTCTGGATGTCGAGTCCTATCTATCTCCTGTTTACGTTCTTGGCACAATTGGTGGTGATTGTGTGCCATCATTATCTGAAGCGTCTAGACAATACCTGGTTTCTTTTCGATACCCTCGGTTTGGCGCTTTTCAATATCGCCGGAATCCAGAAGACCCTCGATTGTGGTTTCCCATTCTGGGTAGCTATCATCATGGGATGTATCACGGGCTCCTTTGGAGGAGTTATCCGCGATGTGCTTCTCAACGAGGAACCGGTTATCTTCCGCAAGGAAATCTATGCGATGGCTTGTGTGTTGGGCGGTCTGGTTTACTGGGCATTCAGCTATCTGGGCTTGAGTCTCTATATTACAGTGGTTGCCTCCTTCCTCACGGTCTGCATCATTCGTCTGCTCGCCGTGAAATACCACATCTCGCTGCCTACATTGCGTGATGAGGAAGAAAAGAAAGAATAATTTAGAATTAAACTATAACATTAAACGATAAACGCTAATTAATGAGAAGAGAGAAAATCTTAGGGATGCTGATGTTGGCGATGATGCTGATGTTTCAGACTTCATCCCTGATGGCACAGAACAAACGTGAATTCCGTGGCGCCTGGATCCAGTGTGTCAACGGACAGTATTTGGGTAAATCAACCCAGCAGATCCAGTCGATGCTCACCAAGCAACTTGATGAATTGCAGAAGGATGGCGTGAATGCCATCATCTTCCAGGTGCGTGCCGAATGTGATGCCCTTTATCAGAGTGATCTTGAACCTTGGAGCAAGTTCCTCACCGGTGTGCAGGGCAAGGCTCCATCGCCTTATTGGGATCCGCTGGAGTGGATGGTTGAGCAGTGTCATCAGCGTGGAATGGAGATTCATGCCTGGATCAATCCTTACCGTGCCAAGCATGGTTCTACCTCGTTCTCCCAGGTGTCATCCCAGAGCGTGGTGAAGAAGCATCCGAACCTCTGTTTCAACTATGATAATCTCGTGCTTCTCAATCCGGCACTTCAGGAGGCTGCTGATTATACCTGTCAGGTGGCTGCTGATATCGTGAGCCGTTATGATATCGACGGTTTTCATATCGACGACTACTTCTATCCTTATCCGGTAGCTGGCAAGCAGATTCCTGATCAGCAGATGTACGCTGCCAATCCTCGCGGATTCCGTAATATCGGCGACTGGAGAAGAGATAATGTGAGCCGGTTTGTCAAGCAGTTGGGGGAAACCATCCATCGTGTCAAGCCTTGGGTGAAGTTCGGCGTTTCTCCTTTCGGTATCTATCGCAACAGGAAAAACTCTCCGATTGGCTCACAGACTTTCGGTCTTCAGAACTACGATGATCTCTATGCAGATGTCCTCCTCTGGGTAAACAATGGCTTCATCGATTACTGTGTGCCTCAGATCTATTGGGAGATAGGTAACAAGGCGGCAGATTACAAGACCCTCATCCAGTGGTGGAACAAGTATGCCGGCAACCGTCCTCTTTATATAGGTGAGGATATCGAGCGTACGGCTAAGTTTGCTGATCCTGCGAATCCGAAGAGCCATCAGCTGCCTGCCAAGCATCGCCTTCACCAGCAGATGAATAATGTACAGGGCACCGTGCTCTGGTATGCCAAGACTGCCGCAGATAATGTGGGCAACATCGGACATACGCTGCGCGATTATTACTGGAAATATCCTGCGCTTCCTCCATTGATGCCGTTTCTCGACGATAAGGCACCAAAGGGTGTGAAGAGTCTGAAGATGGAGTGGACGGAGAAGGGACCACTTCTTACCTGGAAGGCTCCAAAGGCAAAGAAGAAGAAATGGGGCGATGTGGCCAACCGCTTTGCCATCTACCGTTTTGAAAAGGGAGTGCCTGTGAATCTCAATGATGTCACCGCTCTCCAGGCTGTTGTTTACGATACCACCTATCCGATACCATACGTAAAGGATCAGAAATATACCTATGTCGTTACAGCGCTCGATCGCGTTGGTAATGAGAGTAAGGGTAAAAAGAAAACCGTTTCGCTTTAAGCGAAGCGGTTTTTTCTTGTTTCTGTCATTCTGATTCAGAGCGTTTTTTCTTGTTAAAAGCCTCGAATTGCGTCTTTATCCATAAAAAAACACTAAAAAGATTCAGTATCTCAAATTTTATTTGTACTTTTGCAGAGTCATTTCAGCGTTCCATTTATTTTCTAATGCAACACTAAGATGAATGGAGTGCTGATTTGAGAGAATTGCTGAGAAACCTAGATGTTGATCAGAACCTATTAATTAATATTACTAACTTTAAGTGTTGCTAACTTTAGGGATGAAAATTAAGAGTTTTTTGATGGCAGCTTTGGCGGCTTTTTCTTTGTCCGCTAGCGCTCAGTCTTTGTCTCCAGGCACCAAGTGGCATTGGGACAAGGGTACAATCGTTGTGGAGACACCAGAACGTCCTGCAGGACAGCAGAATGTTTTGGGATTGACGGCTCCTAAGTTGAAGACAGTACGTGTGGGCTTTGTAGGTCTAGGTATGCGTGGTCCTTGGGCAGTAATGCGTTTCTGCCACATTCCAGGTGTAGAGATCGTTGCCTTGTGCGATTACGAGGAGGCTCGTGCAGAGAAATCACAGGAGTACTTGCGCAAGCAGGGCTTGAAGCCTGCTGATATCTATAGCGGTGAGAAGGGTTATGAGGCTTTGTGCAAGCGTTCTGACATCGACCTGGTTTATATCGCAGCCGACTGGAATCACCATTTCCCAGTAGCCAAGTTTGCGATGGAGAATGGTAAGCATACAGCCATCGAGGTTCCTAGTGCCATGAATCTGGATCAGTGCTGGAGCCTGATTAACTTGAGCGAGAAGACTCGCAAGCATTGCTTCATCTTGGAGAACTGCTGCTACGACTACTATGAGATGAATGCGCTGGCTATGGCTCAGGATGGCGTTTTCGGTGACATCATCCGTGCTGAGGGTGCTTATATCCACTGTCTTGAGGACTTCTGGGATGCTTACTGGAAGGATCCAGCTGACAATGACAAGGACAACCTCCACTGGCGTATGAAGTATAACATGGAGAACCGTGGTGATGTTTATCCTACTCACGGCTTGGGCCCTGTTGCTCAGTGCCTGAATATTCACCGTGGCGACCGCTTCACAACGCTCGTTGCTATGGATACAGAGTCTTTCGTGGGTAAGGACTGGGTGAAGAACAAGAGCGGCAAGGAGTGCAAGGAGTTCCGCAATGGTGACCATACTACTACCTTGATGCGTACTGCTAAGGGTAAGGTGGTGGAGATTCAGCACAACGTGATGACTCCTCAGCCATACAACCGTCTGTTCAAGCTCACAGGTACCAAGGGTTACGCTACCAAGTATCCTACAGAGGAGTTTGCACTCTCTGGCGAGGCACTCAAGGGTACAGGTGCTCCTCAGATGGATAACCTCAATGCTCATGGTTTCATGAACAAGGAGCAGAAGGAAGCTTTGACCAAGAAGTATTATCACCCAATCTTGAAGAAGTATGGTGAGCTGGGCCGTCAGATGGGTCACGGTGGTATGGATTTCATCATGGACTCTCGTCTGGTTTACTGCTTGCAGAATGGTTTGCCATTGGATATGGACGTTTATGATTTGGCTGAGTGGTGTTCTTTGGCTGAGTTGGGTGCTCTTTCTATGGACAACAACTGCGCTGCCGTTACCTTCCCAGACTTCACCCGTGGTTTCTGGAACAAGCAGGATGGTTACAAGCATCAGTATGCTGCACCAGAGGCTGAGGCTGCTACAGAGGCTGCCGCTGCTGCTTATACCAAGTCACAGAAGGAGGCTACTGCTAAGTACAAGTTGTGGAACCTTTATGATGCTGTAGCTGCTGCCAAGAAGGCTAACAATGCCAAGGCTTTGAAGTCGGCTACTGCTAAGTACAACAAGGCTGTAGCTGCTGCCAAGAAGGCAATGAATGCTAGAAAATAATATCAGGAATTTAAGGAAGTTAAAATCCCGGCTCTGAGATTCTTGCTTGGAATCTCGGAGCCGGGATTAATTTTTTGTTAAATTCTCGGAAAAACTTGGTTGTTTCGTGTATTTGATGTATATTTGCAAATCATAAGATAACTATTTCGTGCAAATAGAATACATAACTTAAGAGAAGATAGAAAATGAAACGGATTAAGGTTTTAGTTTTTAGCATGTTGGCCGCCATGATGCTTGCATCTTGCGGTACAACGCAGAAGGTGCCTCTTACGGGTCGCACCCATCGCATCTCTGTTTCAGATGCACAGGTGTTGAGTTTGTCTAATCAGGAATATACCAAGTACATGGCTTCGGCAAAGAAATCTACCAATGCAGTGAAGACTGCGCAGGTGGTAAGAGTCGGAAAGCGACTGGCTGCTGCCGTGGAAACTTATCTCAAGGAGAACGGATACGCCAATGATCTGCAGAACTATTCCTGGGAATTCAACCTCGTTCAGGACAACAGTGTGAATGCCTTCTGCATGCCTGGCGGAAAGATTGTGGTATATGAAGGCTTGCTCCCGGTGGCTTCCAGCGATAATTCGCTCGCCATCGTACTGGGTCATGAGATAGCACACGCCGTGGCTAAGCATAGTGCCGAACAGCTTTCCAAGGCTCAGAACCAGCAGGTAGGTACCAGCATTCTGAGCGGTGTGCTGAATCAGGCAGTAGGTAATGGAGTGGGAGATCTGGCTGGTGCCGTAGCTGGACAGTACTTCTCCTTCCGTAATCTGAAGTATTCGCGTGAAAACGAAACAGAAGCCGACTATATGGGCTTGATCTTTGCTGCGATGGCAGGCTACGATCCTCAGCAGGCGATACCTTTCTGGGAACGTATGGCTGAGGCTTCTGGCAATCAGGGCAAGAGTGACATTTTCAGCGATCACCCTTCCGATGCCAAGCGTATTGCTGCCTTGAAGGCGGCGATGCCTACTGCGCTGAAGTATTACAAGCCTCAGGGACAGACTTCCGTTACTACCACAACTAAAACGGGTGTCAAGACCATCAAGGCTAGCTCGCTGATGAAGAAATCAACTAAAAAATAACGAGACGAAGAAATCAACTAAAATATAACGATATGATGGAATATATCTCTCAAAACCTCTGGCTATTTTGGACTGTCATCATGTTCATCTGCCTCATCCTGGAGTTGTCTTCCGGCGACTTCTACGTGACTTGTTTTGCCATCGGTGCGCTCATCAGCATACCTGTGGCTGTGATGGATGCTCCGTTCTGGTTGCAGGTAGTGGTCTGGGCGGTATGTTCCGTACTCAGTATCCTGTTGATCCGTCCGCATCTGGTAAAGGTTATCCGTAAGGGAGCCGATCATCGGAAGAGTAATTCCGATGCCCTTGACGGACAAATAGGCGAGGTGAGTGAAACCATCGTTGCCGGTGGGTATGGAAGAGTGAAGCTCGATGGTGATGACTGGAAGGCAGAAGCTCCGGGCGCTGCTGGTGATATCGCCAAGGGCACCCGTGTAAGAGTGATGGGGCACCAGTCTATCATTCTCCAGGTAGAGAAGTGCTAGCTTCTTATTTCAGAAAAAGTGTCAGATCATTAGTATTCACTTAATATAGTAAACATCATGGAAATAGGACTTTATGTATTGATTGCTCTTGTGCTGCTTGCACTGGTAGTGGTAAAGAAAACCATCGTGATCATTCCTCAGAGTGAGACCAGAATCATCGAGCGATTGGGTCGCTATTATGCTACCATGAAGCCAGGTATCAACATTATCATTCCTTTCATCGACCAGGCGAAGACCATCGTGGCGATGCGTAGGGGAAGCTATACTTATACCAGCAGCATCGACCTTCGTGAGCAGGTTTATGATTTCGACCGCCAGAATGTGATTACCAAGGATAATATCCAGATGCAGATCAATGCACTGCTTTATTTCCAGATTGTAGATCCTTTCAAGAGTGTTTATGAAATCAACAACCTGCCTAATGCGATAGAGAAGTTGACTCAGACTACCCTGCGTAACATCATCGGTGAGATGGAGCTCGACCAGACGCTTACCTCCCGTGACACCATCAACACCAAGCTTCGTGCGGTGCTCGATGATGCCACCAACAAGTGGGGAATCAAGGTAAACCGAGTTGAGTTGCAGGATATCACTCCTCCTGAGAGTGTGCTCCAGGCGATGGAGAAGCAGATGCAGGCAGAGCGTAACAAGCGAGCTACCATCTTACTTCAGAAGGTGAGAAGGAGAAACAGCGTCTGCTCTCCGAAGGTGAAAAGGCGGCGATTGTCAACAAGGCAGAGGCTGCCAAGCAGCAGGCCATCCTGAGAGCTGAAGGTGAGGCTACCGCCCGCATCCGCAAGGCTGAGGCTGAGGCCATCGCCATCAAGAAGATTACCGAAGCCGTAGGACAGAGTACCAATCCTGCCAACTATCTGCTGGCGCAGAAATACATTACCATGATGCAGGAAGTAGCTCAGGGTAAGGATAATAAGGTGGTTTATCTGCCATACGAGGCTACCAACCTACTGGGATCAATTGGCGGAATCAAGGATTTGTTTAACAGTAAGTAAACTTGAAAATAGGTAAACTTAAAAATATGAGTAAGAAAATTTGTATTGTTGCCGGAGCGAGACCTAATTTCATTAAGGTGGCTCCGGTGATTAGAGCGATAGAGAACGCCCGGAAGCAGGGCGAAGGGATGGAGTATGAACTGGTGTTCACGGGTCGTGAGAACGATGAGACGCTGGAGGACTCCCTGTTCTCTGATTTGGGCATCAAGAAGCCAGATGTTTATCTGGGTGTGGAATGTGAGAATATGAATGAGCTGACCGGTATGGTGATGGCTCAGTTTGAGCGCTATCTCCAGCAGAATCCTACGGATGTGGTGATTGTGGTGGATGATCTGGCTTCAACGATGGCTGTGGCTATCGTCACCAAGAAGCAGGGCGTTCAGTTGGCTCACATCGCAGCAGGTACCCGTAGTTTCGACATCACTATGCCGAAGGAAATCAACCGTCTGGTCATCGACGGACTCTCTGATATTCTCTTCACCGCAGGTATCTCCAACAACAGTATTGCCAACAAGGAGGGTGCCGAACTCTCTAAGGTCTATATGGTGGGTAATGTACTCATTGATAACATCCGATTCCTGCAGCAGCGTATGAAGCGTCCTCAGGTGATGGATGAACAGCATCTGGAGGATGGCAAGTATATGGTACTTACCTTGAACCGCAAGGTCATCGTCAACAATATCGCAGAGATGAAGACCTTGATCTCAACGATCGACTGTGTGGCTCGACAGGCAGGCATCAAGGTTCTGGCTCCTTTGCGTGGCAAGGCATTGGGATTCGTGCTTGCCTTCAAGGCTTACCAGGATGTGGCTGACCATCAGGCAGGTATCATGGTTGTGCATCCTCAGGGTTATCTTGATTTCTCTTATCTCTCAGCCCACGCCATGGGCGTAATCACCGATTCGGGTAATGTGGCAGAAGAGGCTACCTTCAATGGAGTGCCATGTATCACCCTGAACAGTTATACCGAGCATCAGGAAACCGTAACCGTAGGAACCAACGAGCTCGTTGCTGAAGACCCGGAGAAGCTTCAGCAGGCTATGGAGAAGATTGTGAAGGGTGAATGGAAGAAGGGTGGTATTCCTGATAGATGGGATGGACGATCTGCAGAACGCATCGTTCAGATTATCAATGGATAATCTGTCATCACTACTCAATAATCAAAATAATAAAGCCAGCGATTTTTCGGTCGCTGGCTTTATTGTTTATCACTTAAGCGGTTCTGATACCGGATAATCATACTGTTTGTAATAGGAAGGAGTCTTTGGGTTATTATACCAGTTTCCTTCTACGCTTACTCCGATGGAGAAGTTCTTGTTGGTGTATCTGACTCCGGCACCTAATACATTGGCACCGGCAGCTCCCATACCATATCCTCCAGGCATCACGCCCATTCCCCAGGCACCGGGATACATACCATATCTGCCATAACCGTAAGGACCATATCCGGCATAACGGTTGTAGATGGAATTGTAGTTGTTGGCAACACTTACCTGTCCATATACGTATGCCTCCCAGTGCTCATTAAACTGAAAGCCCAGAATGCCATACACACCACCATCCCGGAAATTATCGCCTCCGTAATTGATGTTGTTCAGATAGGTACCCAGAGCCATCCACAGCTTATTGTCCTTGGTGAGCGCCGTGAGATACGTAGCATTGATGGTCTGGGTAAAACCGCCCCAGTGTGGCGCATGCTTGCCGAAAGTGGCGAAGACGGAAAGATCTACCGAGAGGTTCAGTCCCTTATGAAGTCCCCAGCCATATCGGTTCCAGCCATATTTGCCCCAGTCTTTTCCCCAATAGTCATAACTGTTTCCCAATTCTCCCGTATTGGTCAGATTCGAGATAGGATTGTTGTAATAATCACTATCCTGCGTATTCTTCACCGGTTTGCCACCATATACCACGGTCTTTCCGTCCTGATATACCGTATCGCCAGGCAACAACCAGTCTTCCCTCGGATTGTCCTGACTGTGCAGAGGTCCGAAGCTCACGTGCTGTGCCTGGGCTTTCATTCCTATCAGAGCGAAGCCCAGGAGAAGAAGATATAATCTTTTTGTTGTCATCATATCAAATCGTTTATGTAGCCTCTTTTTCGAAGCTTTTTATGTTATTCACCAATTTTTGAGCATCATTTTGCCCGTTTCTGTCATTTTGCACGCAAAGATATAAAGAAAGTTTGAGAAAAGCATAACTTTTTAGAATAAAATCATTATCTTTGCAATCAATAACATAAAAAACAGATTTAAGTATTAAGAAAATGAAAAAGATAATAACGATATCTGCCCTCTTGCTGGCTGCTTTTGCTCCTCAGGCAATGGCGCAGGAACAGACTCAGCCAACTCTGCAGACAGCCCGTCCGGCATACGATAACGAGTTGCTCCCTTGGGAGGCACCTCGTGATACCACCTGCCACGAGGTACTGCTGGAAACCACGATGGGCAATATACGTGTGGCTCTTTATAACGATACTCCGCATCATCGCGACAACTTCCTCAAGCTTGTGAACAGCGGATATTACAACGGCTGTATCTTTCAGCGTGTCATCAAGAACTTCATGATTCAGGGCGGTGATTATTCTTGTCGCAAGGTTACTCCCGGAAAGGTGGAGAAGTTTGATGTCAACTATACGGTACCAGCCGAAATCATCTATCCTAAATATTACCACAAGCGCGGTCAGCTCTGTGCAGCCCGTGAGGGGGATGATGAGAATCCAACCAAGGCATCAGCCTCTACCGATTTCTATATCACCTGGGGCAGAAACTTCTCACCCCGACAGATGGAATACTATGTAGAGAAGGAGAAGAGAGAGGGTGCGAAATCCTACGCATTGCCATCCGAGCAGTTGCAGCAGGGTTACATCAAGCATGGTGGAGTGCCTCATCTGGACAATGGATATACCGTGTTCGGCGAGGTGCTGGAAGGTATGGATGTGGTAGATAAGATCCAGAATGTGGCTACCAACAAGGACAACAATGACCGCCCGCTGGAAGACATCGTCATCACCAGAGCCACCCAGGTGAAATAGACTAGCAAGGGGAAAATACCTGAAATGAAAACAATAACATTATAATACGGGAAAAATGAAATCTTTAAAGGAGTTATACCGAATTGGCAAGGGACCATCGAGCAGTCATACGATGGGACCTCAGCGTGCAGCTAAGCTCTTCCTGGAGCGTTGTGCTAACGCTTCGTCCTACGAAGTTACATTGTATGGTGCCCTGGCTGCTACCGGCAAGGGTCACATGACCGATGTGGCTATCGAGGAAGTGCTCAAGAAGCATATTGTGCATATCATTTGGAAGCCTCAGGTCTTCCTGCCTTTCCATCCTAACGGAATGAAGTTTGTGGGCAAGGACCTGAATGGCGACGTGATTGATGAGTGGACTGTATATAGCATCGGTGGCGGTGCCATCTCGGATGGTTCTGAAGGACAGTCGGAGTTGGGCGCTGAAGATGTCTATGACCTGAAGACGATGGCGGAAATCCAGAAATGGTGCTACGACAACGGCCGCTCTTTCTGGGAATACGTGGAGAAATGCGAGGATCCGGATATCTGGGATTATCTCCGCAAGATCTGGGAAACCATGAAGCAGTCTGTCCGCAATGGTCTCAGTCATGAGGGTGTCTTGCCTGGACCGCTGAAACTCCAGCGCAAGGCAGCAGTCTATCATATCAAGGCAAAGGGCTATCGTGCTTCCTTGCAGAGCCGCGGACTGGTTTATTCCTATGCACTGGCGGTGAGTGAGGAGAATGCATCGGGCGGTACCATCGTTACGGCTCCTACCTGTGGTGCCTGTGGTGTGCTTCCTGCCGTACTCTATCACATGCATACCGCCCATGAAATGAGCGAGGACCGCATCCTCCGCGCTTTGGCTACTGCCGGATTGGTGGGTAACATCGTCAAGCACAATGCTTCTATCAGTGGTGCTGATGTGGGTTGCCAGGGTGAGGTAGGTGTAGCCTGTGCGATGGCTTCAGCTGCAGCATGCCAGCTCTTTGGTGGTAGTCCTGCTCAGGTAGAGTATGCTGCCGAAATGGGATTGGAGCATCACCTGGGTATGACCTGCGACCCGGTTTGCGGATTGGTACAGATTCCTTGTATCGAGCGCAATGCCTTTGCGGCTGCCCGTGCCCTGGATGCTGATCTCTACGCTTCCTTCTCGGATGGTCATCACAGCGTATCGTTCGATAGAGTAGTAGAGGTAATGCGACAGACCGGTCACGATCTCCCTTCGCTCTATAAGGAAACCAGCGAGGGCGGTTTGGCTAAAGGCTTTAAAGGAGAATAATCGCCCTGTAAGGGCAGAAGCTTTTTATTAATTAGATGATTTATAATAGATAAAACAATTTAGTTTAAGTACTTTAGTAATAGCAGCCTGTCTTCTTCTGGCTTCCTGCGGCTCGGATTCTTCCGATGCGAAGAAGCAGTTGAAGACGAAGGCTGATTTGCAGGGCGCCGTTATCGGCGTACAGTTAGGTACCACCAGCGACGGCCTTGCCACTGAGTTGGAAAAGAAAGGAGATGGCACCAAGGTAGAACGATACAACAAGGGAGCCGATGCCATTCAGGCACTCCTTCAGGGTAAGATCGACTGTATGGTGACCGATGAGGCACCAGCCAAGGCATTCCAGCGGGTGAATCCTTCTCTCCGCATTCTGCCGGAAACCTTCGATGCCTCCTCTTTCGCCATCTGTGTGGCAAAGGATCATGCCGAGTTGCAGCAGTCCATCAATCATGCCATCCGTATCCTGAAGGCGAATGGTGTCATCGATTCCATCGTCAACCGCCATCTGGAAAGGGGCATTGCCGTGGCTTATACGCCTAAGACTTCGGATGTGAAGAAGGTTGGACCGGAAGCGCTGCAGAAGCTCGGACTGAAGAAGAGTCTCCGCTTTGCCACCAATGCCACCTTCGAACCATTCGAGTACTACCAGGATGGTAAGATTGTGGGTATCGATGTAGATGTGGCGAATGCCATCGGCGATGTGATGGGCGTTGATGTCGAGATTCTTGATATGGAGTTTGATGCCATCATCACTTCCGTACAGGCTGGTAAGGCTGATGCCGGTATCGCCGGTATTACCGTCACCCCGGAGCGTGAGAAGAACATCGGATTCACCGATTCCTACGCCGATGTGCGACAGGTTATCATGGTAAATTCAGAAAATGCAGAAGTGGCTGATTCACAGCATGGATTTCTGGACAAGTTCAAGTCTTGCTTCATTGATGACAACCGCTATCTGTATCTCTTGCTGGGATTGGGCAATACGCTCATCATCACCTTCTTCGCCATCATCCTCTCCGTGATTCTCGGTACGCTGATAGCCATTGTCCGTGCCCGTCACGAACGTCGGGGTGGTTGGCGCATTCCGAATATGCTCTGCCAGTTGTATCTCACCATCATGCGTGGTACACCTACCATGGTGCAGTTGCTCATCATCTATTATGTGGTCTTCGCCTCTGCCGATGTCAACAAGATCCTGGTGGCTGTCATAGCTTTCGGTTTGAACTCTGCGGCATATATTGCCGAGGTCATCCGTTCGGGTATCATGTCGGTAGATGAGGGACAGATGGAAGCGGGTAGAAGTCTCGGTCTTTCTTATGGCAAGACCATGCGACTCATCATCCTGCCACAAGCCTTCAAGAATGTGCTGCCGGCGATGGGTAATGAGCTTATCACCCTGCTTAAGGAGACTTCCATCAGCGGTTACATCGGTCTCGTGGATCTTACCAAGGGTTCCGATATCATCCGCAGCATCACCTACGAGGCAATGATGCCATTGGGTGTGGTTGCCTGCCTGTATCTCATCATCGTCCTCGGACTGAATGCCGGAGTGAGAAAGTTGGAAAAGCGTTTGAGAAAGAGCGAAAGATAATAGAATGGATAAAATGAACGAGATAATCAAGATAGAAGGACTTCGCAAGCGCTTCGGCGACAACGAAGTCCTGAAAGGCATTACCACTTCCATCAAACAGGGCGAAGTGGTTGCCATTATTGGCCCGTCGGGCTGTGGCAAGAGTACCTTCCTGCGTTCCATCAATCTCTTGGAGGAACCTACGGAGGGAAAGATTCTGATCGATGGCATAGACCTTACCTCCTGGGATGTAGATATCAATAAGATGCGTCAGCGGGTGGGTATGGTGTTCCAGCAGTTTAATCTTTTCCCGAACATGACTATCCGCCGCAATATCATGCTGGCACCGGTAGAGTTGGGGAAGATGACCCGTGAAGAGGCGGATGAGAAGGCGACAGAGCTTCTCTCCCGCATCGGATTGCTGGACAAGGCAGACAGTTATCCGGATAGCCTTTCGGGCGGACAGAAGCAGCGTGTAGCCATCGTCCGTGCCCTGGCAATGAATCCGGAGGTTCTTCTTTTCGATGAACCAACTTCTGCGCTCGACCCGGAGATGGTAGGAGAAGTATTGCAGTTGATGAAGGATGTGGCTGCCGAAGGTATGACGATGGTGGTTGTAACCCACGAAATGGGCTTTGCCCGTGAAGTTGCCAATCGTGTGCTCTTCTTCAGTGACGGATATATTACGGAGGATGGTACCCCTGAAGAAGTCTTCAATCATCCGAAGTCTCCAAGACTCCAGGAGTTCCTGGGAAAAGTCCTGTAGGAATTATCCTCCTAGACCGCACAGGTCAAATCTGTGAAAATCCGTGAAATCTGTGGGACTATAATTAACAGGAATGCCTCCGTTTCTTCTGTGTATTCCGATGAATAAAAAATAAAGAATAAAAAAAGATGCATTGCCGAACAATCCGCAATGCATCTTTTTTGTATGATGTCTATAATCATTATTTATTAGCCTCAATGATCTCTTCAGCACGCTTCAGCGCCTTGCTGATATGATCAGTGATGTTCTCCTTGCCGAGCATATTGTAGAAGCCCGCCTTCTCCAACTGGGCGTTTACCTTTTCGCAGACACCGGAGAGAACAACCTGGATATCCTCCTTCTGACTCATCTCGCAGAGGTTGGTGAGGTTGTGGATACCGGTAGAATCCACGAATGGAACCTTACGCATACGGATGACGCGAACCAAAGGACGGTCGCCGAAGGCAGCCATCACTTCCTCAAACTTATTACCTGCTCCGAAGAAGAAAGGACCGTTGATTTCATATACCTCTACACCCTTAGGAATCGTATAGTGCTCCAGGTTGGTAGAAAGGAAGTCATACTCCTTGTTCAGGTCAATCTCGTCCTCTGTGATAGCAGTTACATCGGTAGTCTCGCTCATTCGTTTCATGAAGAGCAGGCAGGCGATGATCAGCCCCACCTCGATGGCAATGGTCAGGTCGAAGATGATGGTCAGGAAGAAGGTAATCAGGAGCACGGTAACGTCGCTCTTAGGATTCTTCATCAGACCCAGGAAGCTTCTCCAGCCACTCATACCATAGGAAACCACAACCAGTACACCAGCCAGACAAGCCATAGGAATATACTTGGCGAGCGGCATCAGGAAGAGGAAGATGAGCAGCAGTACCACTGCGTGGATGATACCAGCGATAGGAGTCTTGCCGCCGTTGTTGATATTGGTCATCGTGCGGGCGATGGCGCCGGTAGCAGGAATACCGCCGAAGAGTGGGGAAGCGATGTTCGCCAGACCCTGGGCGATCAACTCAGTATTAGAGTCGTGGTGGTCGCTGATTACACCGTCGGCAACGGTAGCAGAGAGCAGACTCTCGATGGCACCGAGGATGGCGATGGTGATGGCAGGAGATACCAGACTCTTGATGGTCTCCCAGTTCATCTCAGGAACCTGGGCAGCAGGCAACTCGTTGCTGATAGAGAAACGGTCGCCGATGGTCTCGATGCTCTCTACGCCGGCAAACTGCTTGAGCAGCAGCGCCACAACGGTCATCAGGATGATGGCGATGAGCGATCCCGGAATCTTCTTGCTGAACTTAGGAGTGATGGCGATGACCACCACGCTCACCACACCGATGAGGGCACACCAAGGTCGATGGTGTCGAAACTCTGGAAATAAACACCCCATTTCTCCAGGAAGTCAGAAGGATTAGAAGCCAATGTCAAACCGAAGAGATCCTTGATCTGTGTGGTGAAGATGGTTACGGCGATACCGCTGGTGAAACCTACCACGATAGGATAAGGGATGTACTTGATGATGGTACCGAGTCGGAGCAGTCCGAAGAGCACCAGGAAGAGACCTGCCATCAGCGTTGCGATGGTCAATCCCTCGAATCCATACTTCTGGATGATGCCGTAGATGATGACGATGAATGCTCCTGTAGGTCCACCGATCTGCACCTTGCTTCCGCCGAAGATGGAGATGATGAGACCCGCTACGATGGCTGTAATGATACCCTTTTCGGGTGTCACGCCAGAAGCGATACCGAATGCGATGGCCAGAGGCAGGGCTACGATACCAACGATGATACCTGCCATGAGGTCAGACATGAATGTTTTCTTGTTATAACTCTTCAAACAAGAAAACAAACTCGACTTAATTGCTATTGCCTTCATTTAAAAAGTTTTGTTATATGAATTAATGTATTTTTTGCTTCGTTATCCGAAAAACGACTGCAAAGGTACAACTATTATTTCATATAACAAAATCTTTTTTAAACTTTCTTAATGTTTTTGAACCGCAAAGGGCTTTACTGCAGCTGTGTCATGTGATAACCCAGTCTTTTCAGCTCCATGGCAGCGCCCATCAGATACATTTGATGTAAAGCTGCAATGAAACCACGGAAAGCTGCCTCAGTACCAGGCTCATATCCCTGATGAATGAGCAGGGTATAGGTGCGTGCGGCACACTCTGCTACGATGGTAGAAGTAGCCTTGTGCTCGTTCTCGTCGAGCAGCAGAACCTGGTCGAGAATATAGTCGTCCATGTGGTCGAAATCAATGCGGTCTCTGAGGTATTCATAAAGATTATCTACCTTGCCATACAGTTCCCAGTCCTCGTCCCAGTATTTGGCGATGGCCATGCCCACGAACATAATCCATCCCAGAGCCACGGTAGGGTATTTGCTGAACTCGCGCATGGCATCAGGCAGATAGCTTTCGCCAATCTTCGCCCACTGCTCCTCGATGTCTGGAGCATCCGGAAGCTGCTCGTCAACACGCTGTCTGCCAGTAAGGTACATACTCAGATCCTGCTTGAAGATCTCTTCTATTCTTTTGCTTTTATTTTCCATATTATTTAATGTTTATTTTGTCTCTAACTGTCATTGAAGGTACAAAGGTAAAACAAAAAACTCAGATAATGCCCGATTTTTACAAGTTTTAATGCTTTCCCCTTCCGAGAGATAACTCAGCGTAATCTGATGGATAGTTTTCTTTATTTTTCAAAGAATCATTCCGGAATATGCTTAATTCTTTAGTAGATAGTAAGTTGTAATACTCCGTTAGATGATGTTCCTTGAATAAAATGCAAAAACTCTGAAATATTCGCTAAAATTTTAACACATTATATTTGGTCAGATACATTATTTTTTGTACTTTTGCATCAGATTCTGCATCTCTTAGTAAGAGGTCAACAGAAATCTCGAATTAAGAAATAGATAAAATGGCTTTCTAAGGCGCAATCAATATGAATAATATGTTGCAGTACCCTAGCTACGCTGTATCAGTGATGCAGCCAGCAGAAAGACATAAAAGTGTTGACGATTAGTGGAAGTTAGTCTATTGGTTTTCAATGCTGTGATACATGTCACAACCCCTTATAGTCTGGGAAGAGTCATCTTTTCAGGGGAAGCAGAGCTATATACTTTCCACAATATCGATTAATGAATTTTAGCATTTTACCTATGCCAGTATTAACAGTCAATCATTTCATCAGATATGTGGTTTATAGTACAGACCGATGTGTCCGGAGAGAATAAATCCATTGAATTCTTAAAGGAACATTACCCGGAAGTCATCTCCGACTATTACTTTCCTTTGGGTAGGAAGACCATTCCTGCCGAAGATGGTAGCGAGAAGGTGCGTTTCGTACCCATCCTTTCAGGTCTCTTCTTTATCCGGATAGAAAATAAGAAAGCACTGGAGCGCATCCTTTCCCATAACGGCTATTTCCAGTATCAGGGCTATGACTTTGATATCAAAACCAGGGAAACGGTAGAGCGTACCTTCTTTGCCAAGGCTCGACTGCTCTGCGCAGATAGAGAGAATTACTCCCTGGACGAGATTATCGACCTCGCCCGCATCCCGAATGCGGATATGGAGCGCTTCATCTATTATAATGAGCAGATAGCTGAAAATATCCAGGGATTGAGCATCGTAGATAAGCGGTATGATGATCTCATCCTCGAGAATGATACCATCCGCATCCTCAACGGACCGTTGAAGGGTTGGGTAGGCGTGGTGAAGCAGATCAAGAAGAATGGCAAGAAAGACCGCCACCTTCTGGTACGTTTCGGAAACAACCGCTGCCTCAACATCTCCAATATCCGCCAGTATGATATCCGGGTAGAACACGAGGCAACCCGGGGAGCCAAGTCGGAAGCGGTAGGCGTATGGCGTGCCATCGACCAGCTCATCGGTTATCTCCAGTTCCGGTATCCGGCAGAAAATGCTGCAGCCACCCTGCGTCGTCTCTTTGAGGATTACCAGAAGAAACTGACCTGCCATCGTGGCTGCCATCAGACAGACAAGGCATATAGCATTAAGAAATCAACATTAGAAGCAGCCCAGAAGAAGGAAGTGCTCGATCATATCGACGAGGCGATGCATCCCAACTTCCGCATCCTCGCCGGTTATTTCAAGACCGATAATGCTACTATCCGTGAAGGATTGAAGGAACTCATCCCCGATGTCCTGCTCCGTCCTTTTCTTACGCCAAGTACCGACATTCCGATTCCGCAGGATCAGGAATATACCGTGTTTCAGCATAATGGTATCGTTGAGCTGGTTATCCGCTGCCATCTGCAGGAATACTTCAGGGGTGAGAATTATGAGGCAGATAAATACAATCCCGTCTTCGATGAGGATTATGAGTATGATGCCCATATCGCCCTGTTGCCGACAGATGAGGGTAAGGTGAAGGCAATCACCTCATGGGGTGCTTTCTACGACCGGTATGCCATGCTCGATGAGGAAGATCACCGGAAGTTCCTCCTCGATCTGGAAACCAAGAAGTATCCTCGTCTCCTGCGTCTGCTTACTCAGGGCAGATACAGATTTGAGAAAGTCCATCAGATAGGAGGTTTCTCTCTCGATATGGATATTCCTTATACGGAGGATATCCAGGAGATGGCACGGCAGGCAGTTGGTCAGCTTCAGGCATCCGGTGAAGAACCGGGCTTCTTGTCCCAGACCACGGCAGCTGCCGTAGAGATGTGGCAAGGCGCCCGACTCCTGATGTGGCGTCAGTTGCTTCAGCGTTATGTCCTCCTCCATAAGGTACCGGTAGCAGATCTTCCAAGTGTCATTGTCTCCGACACAGGGTTGGAGGAGAAGTTCAAGCTTCAGGAGGGTAAGCTCCAGATAGGAGAGGTTGCCCAGGCTCTTCTGGAACGCCAGCAGCAGATTACTGCCTATCTGGAAAAAGGACAGTTGCAGCAGGCAGCCATCCGCTTCCTGGCAATGACGAAGGTCATCTCCGTCCATTTTGCCAAGGATGAGCTTTACAACTATATCACAGACGACTTCAATCCCAATGACACCTGTACATCGCTTTTTGACACGATAGTTCAGAAAACAGGAAAACACAGGAATGTAGTCAACTATCTGTATAAGGGAATGGTAGAGCTGCAGCAGGAAGATGCATGGACGTATTTCAAATACCCATCCTTCCTCAAGAAAGCAAAAGATGTGTATAATAAGATAAGAACTCACTAGATAATAGTGATCTTTATAATAACAAGAAAAAATATAAGTTTATGAGTCAGCAGAATAATCAGCAGAATAATCAGAACGAACCAAACAAGACACTTTCAAATGGGATGCTGCACAAGATGAAAGTATCCCTCTTTGTCAACCGATTGACAAACTGGTATTTCTCTAAGAACGCCCTCCCATATTGGTGTATCCTGGCATTGGATAGCCTTGCAATCCTCTTTGCAGGAATTGTCGCTACTTATATAGCAGAAGGTGGGGATGCTCTGGCAGATCATTTCTGGGGTTATTTCTTCACATTCGTGTGCACCCTTCCTCTCTTCATGGTAGGAATGCGAATATTCCATACCTATTCGGGCATCATGCGCTATTCTTCGTTTGTCGATCTGATGCGTATCTCCGCTGCCCTGATCTTGGGATATGCCTTCAATAGTCTCCTTCTTCTGGTATTGCCGGATGATTACATCTATAAGATTTCGTTAGAGGGTATCATCGTGATGCTCTTCATCTCGATGTGTGAGATGTGGACGATGCGTATCCTCGTTAAATATATGTATGATTCCACCTTTGCCGTAGATATCCGTACTCCTGTATTTATCCTGGGGGTTCGCCAGGGTGGTATTGCTCTGGCTAAGTCTATGCGCAATGACCACCCATCCCAGTATGTCGTCAAGGGCTTTACTACCATCGAGGAAGATGTGGTAGGTAGATATCTGTTGGGTTGCGAGGTGTATCCATACGATGAGAAGCTCATCTCAGTTATGCATAATATGAATGTCAAGACCCTCTTTGTCAGCCCGCTGGTCACAGATCAGTTCCTGGAGATGCAGGATATGATAGACAAGCTTACCGCTGCCGGCATCAAGATTATGATGATGCCAAAGGCACAGTGGTGGGGCGGCAAGTCAAACATCCGTCACCAGATGATGCGTGAGGTGGATATCGAAGATCTCCTGCCACGAGATAAGATTGAGGTAGATATGGATGCTATCGGCAAGCTCCTCAGCGGCCGCACCATTCTCATTACAGGTGCAGCCGGAAGTATCGGTTCCGAGATGGTGAAGCAGATTGCCGTTTACCATCCAGCCCGTCTGGTTCTGGTTGATGCGGCAGAGACTCCTATGCACGATGTCCGTCTCTTCATGAGCAAGAACTATGCGGATATCCCATGCCAGACCATTGTTACCAGCATCACCAATGCTACCCGTATGGAGCATATCTTCTCAGCCTATCATCCAGACTATGTATTCCATGCAGCAGCCTATAAGCACGTGCCGATGATGGAGGACAATCCTTCAGAAGCCGTACAGAATAATATATATGGTACGCGCGTGATAGCCGATATGGCAGTGAAGTATGGTACCAAGAAGTTTGTGATGATTTCTACCGACAAGGCTGTAAACCCTACCAATGTGATGGGATGCAGCAAGCGAATCTGCGAGATCTACTGCCAGTCGTTGAACAAGGCGATAGTAGATGGCAAGGTCAAGGGAGTCACCCAGTTTGTCACCACCCGTTTTGGTAATGTCTTGGGCAGCAACGGTTCAGTTATTCCGATCTTCAAGAAGCAGATAGCGATGGGTGGTCCTATCACCGTCACCCATCCAGACATCATCCGTTTCTTCATGCTCATTCCTGAGGCATGTAAGTTGGTATTGGAGGCAGGCACCATGGGTAAGGGAGGCGAGATCTCGTCTTCGATATGGGCAAGCCGGTCCGCATCGCCGATTTGGCAAAGCGTATGATAGCCTCTCGGGTGTAGATGGCATCGACATCAAATACGTAGGATTGCGAGATGGCGAGAAGCTCTACGAGGAAGTCCTGAACGACAAGGAGGCAACCGTACCAACCCATCATCCAAAGATCATGGTAGCCAAGGTTCGTGAGTATCCATACGAGTTGGCGCGCCAGAACGAGCAGGAACTCTACGACCTCTCCTTCACCTACGATGATATGGCAGTAGTGAAGAAGATGAAGCAGATTGTTCCAGAGTACAAGAGCCAGCACTCGAAGTACGCCCAGCTTGATGCATAGCGGTTCCGAGCACCGGAGGGCGGTTACATTCCGAGAACAATATTAAGGTGTAATGGTTATGGCAATAGCTTCATTTTCTTAGAAAAAATCTATTGTCTTTAAAAGAAAGGAATTATTATGGTTGATGCAATTAAGATAGCATCTTATATCAGTCAGCGTTACGAGTATCAGTATGGTGCTCGTATTGACGAGATGAAGTTGCAAATTCTTCTTTATTTTATGCAGCGTGAGAGTATAGTTCGGACAGAGAGTCCTCTGTTTGAATCAATATTTTATGCTCATTCATTTGGACCATATCTTCCCGAAGTTCATGCCGCTTACGTTTCTGATTCGTTGCATGATATTCTGCCGTCAAGCTTTCTTGAAGAATATAGGCCCGTTTTCGATAGTGTTTTCGAGCTGCTATCAACAAAGAAAACAAGAAGTTTATGCAATCTTGTCCATGGCGAAGATTCTTGGAAGCACGCCATGATGAAAGGTGAGGGTACTCCAATGGATATCCAAGACATCAAAAAAGATGCCACCCGTTTCCGGATAAGACGTTTCTTGTTAAGCAACTTGGAGCAATTCCATAAACCGATTTACGTATGAAGATAACTGAATCACAATTGGATTTGCTAAGGAGTTTAAAGTGTGAGCGGCTCTCGTCAAATCCTGCAAATTTCTCTTTGATAGATGATTTCTACAATTCTCGTAACAATAGTCTTGTAGATACCTTGCAAGGAGATGCCTATGATGATGATGAGAATAATCGTATTGCTTATTATATAGTGAAAAGTGATAAGGATGAAATCCTTTTCTTCTTTTCACTAAAATGTGGTTTGCTTTATGATGAATTCATTGAAGGTGATCGCTTGAAAGAGATACAATCCTTTTATGACACGATACTCCGTTTAAGTTTGGATGAGACCCAATCTGCAGAAAACAAGAAGGCTATAGCCTCTATTCTAGAAAGTGTTCGTTCAAAGAAGGGTATTAAGAAGGAGGATGTGGCAAGAGTTTTACATTTATCGGTTGATTCCGAAGAATTCACTAAAATATTCGGCAAGAATCTAAAGAATGTAGGCAAGACATTTCCTGGTGTTGAGTTGGTTCATTTTTGTGCGAATGATGCTCATCGTGATGTTTGGGATGGATATGATTTCCCTCAGAATATGGGAACCACTATATTTTGGTATTTCATAGTACCTAAGATAAAGGAACTATTGAAAATTGTAGGTTGTGAATATGTTTTCTTATTTGCAGCCGACTTGACACCTTATGAAGAATTAGTTCGCTATTATTCTGATCAGTTGAAGTTTGAGAAGGCAGATGAGCATTGTGTCGCCATTCCGATGTATGATTTCACCTGTCAATTTATGAGTCAGAAGACTTCTGAATTAGATGAGAAAAGGAAACAATTCTTTGAAGATTTTAATGAGTAGTTATCCCATCCTCGGAGGTATAATCATATAGCAAGTCATCCCTCTGCGGTCCCATCCCGCAAAACTTGGCGCAGACCTCTGATGGTCCGCCAACCCAAGAGCGTAGCGGTTCCGAGCACCGAGTAGGGCGGTTTTCCTCTTCTTCCCTGAGGGGAGAAGACCGAGATGAGAGGTGGAGCCTTCCTTAACGGTAAGGAAGGACGGGTAGGTTTTCGAACAAATAGCACCGAGTAGGGCGGTTACATCCCTTGCCCCTGAGGGGCGAGGGCTTGGGAGTGAGGTGGAGCTCTCCTTGCAGGAGAGACGGAGAGGTAGAAAATCCATCTTCTTTAACGGTAAAGAAGGCGGGATGATTTCCAACAATATTGTAATAATATATAAGGAGAAGTGATGAAGACAATAGATCAGATATTAAAGATAAAGGCAGTAGTGCTTTATATACTGAAAGCATTTCCAGAAGGCGTAGATTATATTCACCTCTTCAAGGTAATGTATTTTGCCCAGCAAAATCAGTTGAAAGAGTATGGCCTGCCCATTATTTATGATACGTTTGTAGCGAGAAAGCATGGACCAGTACCAGCTTTAACCTACAAGGTATTGCGAGGAATAGAAGGGAAAGCAGACCTTTCTTCACCAGAGTTGAAAGATTTTGCAGATTCTTTGAATATAGCTATCTCACAAGATGGTCATCAACTCATTTTTGCAGCGAATACTGCTGAATGCGATATGGATGAGTTATCCAGAGCCGATGTGAAGATGCTTGATAAATGGATAGAAAGATGTAAGAATATCAATTCCTTTGATTTGTCCGACAGGTCCCACGAGGACAAAGCATGGAAAAGGGCAAAACGCCTGTCAGACAAAACTGGCGAGGACACCAAAATTACCATGTACGATATGGCAGAAGCTGCTGGAGCCACCAAAGCTATGCTATGTGTGATTCGTGATCGTCAATCTGTTCAAAAAGCATTGGCATGGACTTAAGGGAATTACAGAAATCCTATCTTGATAATCTTCGTAAGGTTACTGAGGAGAAACTAGAAATCGGATCATTGATCCGAACAGTTATTTCTATAGACGAGGGCCTAGTCTTTAAGGATGGAAGAAAACAGAAACCAAAGAAGTTGGTAATTATCGGAGTAGATAAAGTGGAAAAAATCTGTTATGGTTCTGTTTTGGTTAATACCAAAATGAGTCCAAAGGCAGCTTATTCCGCTTCTTTCCTTTCTGCTCAATATCTTCTTCATCAAACAGATTATCCTGAGTTCCTGAAGTATGATAGTTTCGTAGATTGCGGTATGCTCTTTTCTATTCCTGTAAAGAAGTTGATGGAAGGAGAGTATTTTGGGTGTTTATCAACAGAAGATCTCTCTGGAATCTTTGAGGTTCTTAGGTCGACCGAGACTCTTACTAATAAAGTAAAAAAGAGATTTGGCATCCTTTGAAGAATTTCAAAGCAAAAACCTTAAAAAAAGTTGTAAGGGGGGCGTAAAGACCATTGAAGGTATGTTTTCGAGAACAATATTAAGGTGTAATGGTTATGGCAATAGCTTCATTTTCTTAGAAAAAATCTATTGTCTTTTAAAAGAAATAAGAATATGGCACAGTTAACATTACAAATAGATAGTCCATCTTTATTGGAGCAATTAAAGAGCGTTCTTTCCTTGATGAAAGGGGTCAAAATCATAGCAGACAATCCATTATCTAAAAGTATAGCTCTGGAGGAAATTCCAAATGCTGAAACTTTGGCAGCAATGAAAGAGGCTGAGAGCGGACACGATGCTGGTGTCGTTCGAGTAGATAGCCTAGAGAGTTTCATGGCATCTTTGGAAGAATAGAAGTTATGAAAGAAATTCGAAAGACTTAGATATGGTATGGCTTACGCAAGCTCAGATGGTGGAACTCTTTGGTTCTATTAAAGCTAATATTAGTGGCCACATTACCAATATTTATCAGAAAGGAGAATTGGTGCAGTCTGCAACTGTTCGGAAATTCCGAACAGTTAGAAAGAGGCAATCCTTCACCCTGCAAACGATACACAATAACTTTTTTCAAAAAACATTTGGTGGTATCATTGAAAAAGTATATCTTTGCACACAAAGTATAATTAATAAGGAGATTACGTTATGAACATAGAAGAAAAAAAAGCAGATTTTATGCGTCGCTTCAAGGCTTCTAGGGAGCGAAAGGCTGAATACATAGCACAAATGGAAAAGCGTATGCGTGATGACTATCGCCGCAGAACCGGTAAGGAAGCAGAATCATTTTGTGTGTTGTAAGAATGAAAAAATTAGATTTAGTCAAGATTAATAGTTGTGCACCATATGCAGTGAAAGAAGATACGCAAGAAGGTGCATATACCTTTATCGCAGATTCAGGAGCTGAGTTTTCAATCGGCTTTATGCCTGATGATTTGATTCAATCCGATAAGTATCGTAATCGATACACAAAGGTGACATCTACTTTGTTAGATGAATATGGAATAGACAATGTGGCTTCTGTAATTATCAGAAACGACAATCCTAATCTTGGTAAAGTATTGGCAGAATTTGGAGAAACGATAGAAATGTTTAGCCATAAGCCAAGTATAGGTTAATTAATGCATTTTTCCTCATTCGAGTGGCGACAAGTACAGAGCGATACTGCAATGAGGACCTATTCTGGCGGTCTTAATCTGCAAGCCGTCCCCCAGCGGTCCCAGCCCGCAAAATCTGGCGCAGACCTCTGATGGTCCGCCAACCCAAGAGCGTAGCGGTTCCGAGCACCGAGTAGGGCGGTTTTCCTCTTCTTCCCTGAGGGGAGAAGACCGAGATGAGAGGTG